>JANNHP010000213.1:0-8016 GCA_031404455.1 Planctomycetia bacterium
AATCGCTGCGCGTCGAAACGCGCAACACGCGCCGCCGAAGACGCCGACCCCGCGCCGCTCCCTGTGCGTATGCGTCGCTCCACCGCTTCACGCGCGAGCGCCGCGTAAGTTGACGGCGATGACCCATGGGTCGCCCCTACAACGACATCACGCCAATCCAACCTGTCACGCCTTGTTGGCCCGTGCCGCCGGAACCCGTCAGCCCGCGAGCGCCTTGCGCGCGGACTCGACGTCCACCTTGCTGCCGATGAAGAGCGGCGTGCGCTCGTGGAGCGACTTCGCGGTCTTCGTGAGGATGCGCTGCGCACCGTCGTGCGCGGCGCCGCCGGCGCGCTCGGCGAGGAGCGCCAGGGGCTTGGCCTCGTACATGAGCCGGAGCTTGCCCTCGGGCTTCTCGACCTCGCCGGGATACATGAAGATTCCGCCCTTCAGCAGAGTGCGGTGGAAGTCGGCGATGAGCGACCCGACGTAGCGGGCCGATCGCTCGCCGCCCTCGATCTTCCCCTCGCGGAAGCCGCGGACGAGGCTCGTCGTCTTCTCGTCCCAGAACGGCGTCCGCGACTCGTTGACGCTGTACGTCTTCCCGCGCTCGGGCATGCGAAGGTCGGGGTGGGTGAGGAAGAACTCGCCGACGCCCGGCGACAGCGTGAAGCCCTGCACCTCGGAGTCTCCCGCGACGAGCACGAGCATCGTCGAGGCTCCGTACATCACGTATCCGGCGGCGACCTGCTCGCTGCCGGCGCGCAGGAGCTCCGTCATGCGGCCGCGGTCGGCCGGGCGCCGGCGGTAGATGCCGAAAATGGTGCCGACGTTGATGTTGACGTCGAGGTTCGAGCTGCCGTCGAGCGGGTCGTAGAAGACCGTGTAGCGCGCGCTCTCCCAGTCCTCGGTCACGCGCGAGGGCTTTTCGCGCTCCTCGGAGACGAGCGTGCAGACGAGTCCCGAGTGCGACATCGCCTCGCAGAAGAGCTCGTCGGCGACGACGTCGAGCTTCGCCTGCTCCTCGCCCTGCACGTTCGTCGTGCCGGCGTGGCCGGTCAGGCCCGCGAGCGGCGCCGAAGCCACCTGATACGCGATCGTCCGCGCCGCGAGCGCCACGTGCGTGAGGAGCGTCGAGAGCTCGCCGCGCGCCCCCGGGTGCTCTCGCTGCTGCCTCAAGACCCACGCCGTGAACGTCGTGCCGAGCTTCATCGAACCCTCCGGTCCCCGAGTCTCACGCCGGCGGCCGGGTTTGACGAGCCTCGCGCGACCGCGGCGGAAGTTCGTCGTCCCGGGGAATCGGCGCGGCATGCGAAGCTCTGCGCGGCGTCCAACCGGGACGGGAGGATTCGCATGGCCAGTCAGGGACGAACGCTTCTCATCCTCGGCGGCGTGCTCGTCGCGGCGGTCGCGGCGGTGGCGTGGATGGCGATGTCGTCCGAGTCGGGCGACACGCCCGCCGACGACCCCGGCGTCGCCGCCGCGGACGCCGGCGCCGCGGGCGCGCCGAAGCACGCCGTTGCGGCGGTCGCGCGGGCGCGCAAGGCCGGCAACGCGGGGATCCTTGGCGAGATCCGCCGCACCGCGGGCAAGGCGCCCGTCGCGAACCAGGAGGTCCTTCTCACTCCCGAGCGCGGCGACGCCTTCACGACGACGACCGACGCCGAGGGCGCCTTCCTCTTCGACAAGATCCCGCACGGCGGCCCGTACGAGCTCTCCGCCGCGGCGAAGAGCTGCGGCACGATCCGCATCCCCGGCATCGCCCTCGACCGCAACGAGCAGCGCAACGTCGGCACGCTCTTCCTCGATCCGGCGGTGAGGCTCACGGTGCGCGTCCGGACGTACGGCGACGAGCCGATCGAGGGCGCGGTCGTCGAGGCCTTCCCCATCCAGCAGGTCGTGAACTGGGACTGGTCGAAGGCGCTCGCGCAGATCGGGCAGGCGCCGGTGTCGGTGGCGCGCGCCTCGACGGACGCCGCGGGCCTTGCCGTCTTCCCCGAGACGGCCGTGGGAACCTGGACGTTCGTCGCGAGGAAGGACGGCTTCGCGCCGGGCGGCGCGCGCAGCGTCTCCGTGCGCTCGGGCGAGGAGCCGAAGCCCGCGACCATCCACCTCGCGAAGGGCCACCCGCTCGACGGCCGCGTGCTCGGGCCCGACCGCGCGCCCGTCGCCGGAGCGCTCGTCATGGCCGGCGCCACGAACTCCGCGTGGGACTTCGGCTCGGCGCCGCTGCGCGCGCGCGTCACCGCCGATGCCGAGGGGCGCTATGCGTTCGCGGCGCTCGAACCGGGCGAGTCGCAGATCTGGGTCGCGCGGCCGGGCGGGATCCCGGCGCCCGCCGTCACCGTGCGCGTGCCGCTCGTGCCGCACTACGACATCGTGCTGAAGGGCGGCGGCGCGCTCGCGGGGCTCGTCACCGAGAAGGAGACCGGCAAGCCGATCGAGGGGGCGAGCGTCCGGGTGACGAGCTGGGAGTCGGGAGGCATGCGCGGCGGCGAGGCCGTCACCGACGCCGCGGGCAAGTACGACCTCGAGATGACGGCCGGCGCGATCAACCGGATCGTCGTGGAGAAGGAGGGCCTGATCCAGGTGCCCGACGAGTCGCGGCCCGGGATGAACCGCGCGGCTGTCCTCACAGAGGGCGGCACGGTGACGAAGAACCTCCAGATGCGCCACGGCGCGCGGCTCACGGGCACGGTGAAGGGACCCGCGGGCCCTCTCGCCGGCGTGCGCGTCGCCGCGGCGCGCGGATCGCCGACCGAGGGCGCGACGCAGAAGTACGCGACCTCCGGCGCGGACGGCCGCTACGAGTTCCCGGCGATCGACAAGGGGAGCGTGCTCGTGCTCGCGACGAAGGAGGGCCACTACCTCCCCGGCACGCCCGAGAACTGGTGGCAGGCGGCGCAGAACGCCGAGGCGTCGAAGGAGATGAAGGTCGAGATCCCCGAGACCGGCGAGGCGACGAAGGACCTCGAGATGAAGGCGGGCAGCGTCGTTGAAGGTGTCGTGCTCGGCCCCGACGGCGCGCCGCTCGCGGGCGCGCGCGTCTCGGGACAGGGCGCGCCGCAGACGCCGCCCACGGCCGCGGACGGGAAGTTCCGTCTCGAAGGCGTGTCGCCCGGTCCCACCGTGCGCATCTGGTGCTCGAAGGACGGCTACACCTCGGCCACGAACCCGCCGGTCGTCGTCGTCGCCGCAGAGCCGACGACGAACGTCACGCTGCGCATGATGACGCAGGCGCGCGTCCGCGGCACCGTGACGACCGCGTCGGGCGCGCCGCTCTCCGACGCGCGCGTGCTCCTTGCGCGCAAGAACGCGGGCCAGGACAACCCGTGGGAAGAGACGAACCGGTGGCAGACGGCGATCCGCGTGCCCGTCAAGTCCGACGGCACGTTCGACGCGCCGATGCCGTTCGGCCCGCCGGGAATCCTCCTCGTCCGCGCGGTCTCGCTCGACCAGTCGCAGGCCGACGCGCCGCCTCTCGAGATCGTAGAGGGCCGCGAGAGCTACGACGTCACGTTGTCGCTCGCCGACGGCGCGGACCTCGCGGGCGTGGTGGTGTCGAAGATCGGCGGCGCGCCGGTCGCGGGCGCCGACGTCTCGATCTCGCCGGCCCGCGTCGCGACGGGCGGGATGATGTACTCGATGTCCGGCCAGCAGAGCCCGGTCTGGGCCGTGACCGACGCGGCGGGAGCGTTCCGCGTGCCGCATCTCGCGCCCGGCTCGTACGACCTGCGCGTCGCCGCGACGGGGTTCGTCGTCGCGCAGGCGAAGGCGGATCTCGCCCTCGGCAAGCCGGTCACGATCGAGATGTCTCCCGAGCTGACGATCGAGGGCACGGTCGCGTACGCGGACGGCCGCGGGGTCGAAGGCGCGGAGGTGCACGTGACCGGCGGCGCCCAGCAGCAGGTGTTCTCAGGGATGATCGAGCAGCCGCAGGCGGCCGTCACCGACGCGAAGGGCGACTTCCGCGCAAAGGGCATCGCCGAGGGGAAGTACACGCTCAGCGTGCAGACCCCGTGGGGCGGCGACCTCAACATCCGCCAGAAGCGCGTGGAGGGGATCGCGGCGGGAACGACCGGCGTGCAGATCGTCGTCGAGCCGGGCGGGGTCATCGCGGGACGCGTCGTCGATTCGCAGCGGCGTCCGATCTCGACCGCGTGGGTCTCGGCGAACCCGATGCCGAAGGCGGGCGCCGCGATGCACGGCGAGGAGTGGAAGAGCGCCCAGACGAAGGCCGACGGAACCTTCACGCTCACGGGTCTCGCAGAAGGGCCGTATCACCTGCAGGTCCAGGCACAGATGGACGGCGCGAGCTACCGGCCGCTCGACATGAACGACGTCGCCGTCGGCGCGAAGGACGTCGAGATCGTCCTGGAGAACGGTCTCTCGATCACGGGCGTCGTGGTGGACGAGCGCGGCAGCCCCGTCTCCCAGCTCTCGCTCCAGGTCGTCCCCGTCGATCCCCAGTCGCCGAACGTCCAGCAGTCGAGCGGCTGGACCGACCACGAGGGCAAGTTCACGGCGGGCGGACTCCTTGCGGGGAGCTACCGAATCGAAGTCGCGCAGTGGGGCGGACCGAACCAGGGCTACGTGATCGACCCGCCGCTCACCGCGGCTGCGGGGACGACCGGGCTCAGGATCGTCGTCTCGAAGGGGATCAGCATCACGGGCTCCGTCCTCGACGACGCGGGGCGCGCGGTCGACAACGTCTCCGTCCACGCCTCGTCGAAGAAGGGCGGGCACCGTCCGGGCCAGACGAAGTCCGACGGCACGTTCGAGATCGCGGGGCTCCAGGCGGGCGAGACGTACACGGTGCAGGCGCAGGCGCAGGGCCGCGTCAACGCGCAGGCGGACGAAGTCGTCGCCGGGTCGAAGGACTTGCGCCTCGTGCTCGCGAAGGGGCTCGAGTGCACGGGACGGCTCACGGACGCCGCAGGCAAGGCGATGGCGGCGACGTGGATCTCGTTCGCGCACTCCGACGGAAAGCACAGCCAGTGGACGCAGACCGATGCCGACGGGAAGTTCACGGCGGGCGGTCTCCTCGAGGGGACGCACGAGGCGAAGATCTACGTGCAGAAGGCCGACAACACGGGCGGCGACTGGAAACAGGCGGGTTCGGTGAAGGCGGGCGACCGCGACGTGGAGCTCCGGCTGACGCAGTGATCCCTGCGGGCCCGTGCGGCGGACGTGGATGATGTGCGCCCCAACCCGCATGCGACGCGCGATCCTCCTCGTCCCCTTCCTCCTCGCCGCCTGCGGGGATTCGCCGCCGGTGTCCGTGGCGAAGCCCGCGCCCGCGGCGCCGCGCGCGGCGCCCGCGGCCGCAGTGCCGTTCGAGGCGTCGTTCGGCGACCCCGAACTCGCCGAGCGCGTCCTCGACGCGGCGCGGACGGGACATCTCGACGACCTCGCGGCGCTGAAGCTCCCGCCGCGCTGCGACCGTGCGCGCGTCGCCGTCCGTCTGCTCCACGACCAGCTTCTCGGCGTGAAGAAGCCGCCGCCGGACCGCGCGCAACTGCTCGCCGCGTTCGACGCGCTCGCGCGGGCGGAAGGCGGCGGCAGTCCGAAGTCGCTCGGACCGCTGGTCGCGGCGTGGCGCGCTTGGGACGAGACGCAGATCGCAGCGGAGACGGAGCTCGCGCAGCGCTACGCCGCGGCGCTCGACGCCCTGCGCGCGCCGAAGCTCGACGCGAAGTCGCTCTCCGCGCCGCTCGCGAGCATGCCGTCGCCGCCGCCGATGAGTCCCGCCGCCGCCGACCTGTCGTTCTTCCGCGCGGCGGCGCTCCTCGCGTCGGTGCCCGACGACGGCTCCGTGCGCGGCGACATCTCGCAGTCGTACGACGAGTCGCAGCGTCTCTTCGACGAACTCGGCTGGCCGGGCGGCTTCGGTTCCCTCGCCGACCTCCTCGCGAAGCGGCTCCTGCGCGAGGACCCGAAGTCGTTCCGCGCGCACCATCTCGCGGACATCGCGCAGGCGGCGTACGCGCGGTCCTCCGACGAACTCCGCGCGTCGATGATGTTCCTCCCGAAGTCGGAGGCGGCGGAGCGGGCGAACGACCTGAAGGCCGCCGAGTACGCGGCCGACGGCGCGCGCATCCGTCTCCAGGCGACGGGCGCTCGCGGCCGCGAACTCGTCGAGGTGCTCGCGCGGCACGGCGCGCTCGTGCAGATGCTCGGTCGTCAGAAGGAGGCCGCGCGCGACCTCGGCCGCGCGTGGGAGGAATCGAAGTGGTCGGCGCTCGACGCTGCCGCGAGCGTCCCGGTCGCGCAGATGTACGCGACGACGCTCTTCATCCTCGGCCGCTTCGGCGACGCACGCGAAGTAGCGCGCGAGGCGGCGAAGCTCCACGACGCGGCCGTCGCCGCGGGTGCGGCGCCGATCGAACCGTCGCGCACGATGCTCGACGAGATCGCGGCGCAGGCGGCGCTCGAGTCCGGACGCGCGACCGAGGCCGTGGACCTCTACCGATCGGCGGCCGCGCGGCGCGCGAAGCTCATCGACGCACCGTCGTCCGATGAAGCGACGCGACGCGACACCGATCTCCTGATGGCGGCGTCCGCGCAGGCGAGAGCCGGCGACAAGGACGGCGCCGCGAAGGCCGTCGCCCTTGTCCTCGCGCGCGGCGAAGTCGCGCCCGCTGTCCACGCGCACGCGTCGAGCGTGCTGCGCGAGGCGGGCCGTTTCGTCGAGGCGGGCGAGGAACTCGCTCGCGCCGAGGCCGCGGGCGGACCCGGGTTTGCGGACGCTCTCACCGAGGAGCGCGCGCGACTCGCGGCGGCGCGCGGCGACCCGGCGTCTGCGCGCGACCTCTTCCGCCAGGCGCTCGCACGCGTGCAGCAGGACGACCCCGAGGCGCTCGTCGGCTGGGACGCGGCGCGCGTGCTGCTCGACTGGGCGCGCATGGAGATGGGACTCGGGCGTCTCTTCGAAGCCTCCGAGCTCGCGGGCCGCGCGGTCGTCGAACTTCGCGACTCGGGCCTCGAGATGGAACTCGACCGCGCGCGCAAGCTCTTCGTCGATCTCCAGCGGCGCCGCGGCATGTGGATCGACGCGGAGAAGGCGACGGAGCAGCGTCTCGAAGCCGGTCCGCCCGGCGACGCCGCACGGCGCGAGGACGCGCTCATCGACCTCTTCCTCGTGCGGACCGAACTCCTCGCGCAGCGGCGCCCGGACGCGGAGAAGAACGCGCTCGCGGCGGCGGGGCTGTTCGAGGAAGGCTGGCGGCGCACGTTCGCGACTCGATGGCTCGCGCCTGGGAAGCACGACTCGACCCCGCCGGTTCCGCCCGACGCTCCGCCTCGCTGGAAGCTGCTCGGCGAGTGTTTCCTCCCTCCCCGCAACGCGGCGGAAGTCGCGAAGCGCTGCGGCGCCGACGAGCCGGAACTGCGCCGCTGGCTCGCGCCGTACGTCTTCGCGGGGAACGACGATCCGCGCGCGATCGAGCTTCGTCGGCGTCCCGACGCCGGCGACCTCGACGCGCAGAAAGTCGTGACGCGCGAGGACGAGGCCGTGCTCCTCGTCGAGCCGTGCGGACCAATGACGATGATCGTCCTCCTCCGCAAGGGGCACCTGTCGCGCGAAGTGGCCGCGGGCGACGCGGGCCTCGCGGACCTCTGGGACGCGTGCTGGGTCGAGCCGACGGCCGCGCGTCTCGACGCCGCCGCGAAGCGGGTCTCCGCGGCGCTCTTCGACAAGATCACGACGGGCGACTTCGAAGGCGTGCGCCGTCTCTGGATCAGCCTGCCCGAACCGCTCGGACCGCTCCCGTTCGACCTCCTCCCGTTCGAAGGCGGCACGTTGCTCGACCGGTTCGAGGTGCTGACCGTCAGCAGCCTCACTGAGTTCGCCGACGCGCGCGCGCGTCGCGATCCTCCGATCCTCTCCGAGCTCGCGAGCCCGTACGCGACGCTCGATCTGCGCAACTCGCTTCTCCACGTAGGCACGGTCGACCCCGCGGCGAGGGCGCGCCTCTTCACGCTCGTCGGCGAGTTCCAGAACCAGGGCAAGGGCGTGAGCGAGGCGCTGCGCGACGC
>JANNHP010000214.1:0-15549 GCA_031404455.1 Planctomycetia bacterium
TGACGCGCTACCTCTTGATCGCTCTGCTCATTGCATGAGTCGAGGGCGATGGGCGTCGCGCCGAAGGCGGGGATCCTGATCCTCAGGCCGAAACCGACCGAGACGCGCATGTCGTCGAAGAAGGAACCGCCGTCGTCGAACTCCATCTGGCGGGCGAGTTGGCGCTGGCGCCTGCTCCCGCCCTGGGTGTTCGAGCGGGAGAGCTGCCGCTCGAGCGTGTCGAACTCGCCCTCGTCGAGACCGTGGCTGCTCGACGTCGAGTTGCGCACGAGGCCCGAGTCGACGAAGAACACGCCGCGCAGCACGTCCTCGTAGAGCGGGAAGCCGTACTCGGCGTTGAGCAGCAGGAGGACGTCCCCGCCCATCGGGTCGCCCTCGTTCTCGAGCACGGACTTCTCCGTGTTGCCGAGGCGGAGGTTGCGCTGCGCCTGCGACTCGCCCGGCCGGCTCGCGAGGAAGGGATCGCCCTTGCCGTGCGGTCCGGCGCCGCCGTACGCGAAGCCGCGCACGGACGAGGCGCCGCCGGCGAAGTACGACTCGTACGTGGGGACGAACTTCTCGTCGAACAGGTTGGGGTCCGCCTCGACCGATCCCGAGAGCGGCTTCACGTGCGCCACGCGGCCGCCGAGCGACAGCGTGTGCAGGCGCTCGTCCTCGGTCCTCGCGAGCGTGAAGAACCGCCGCGCCTCGAACTCGTTCTTCAGGAGCCGGATGTCGCCGCCGAAGCCGAACTCCGGCGAGTACTGCGCGAACCAGCCGTCGTTCGGGGAGAGCGAGTTGTCGAGGCGCTCCAATCGGAAGGCGAAGCGCTCGGAGATGAGGCCGTTGCTGCCCTCGGCGAGGAACGCCGTGGGCGACGAATCGCTCTCGAGGTTCGACAGATCCACGTTCTCGAAGCGCGTCGTGCCGGAGATGCCGAGCACCGTGTCGAGCTTCTTGCCCTCGTAGGTGAAGCGGCGGCCGAGCGTGAGGTTCAGGCCCTTCCTGTCCACGTCGTAGTCGAAGCGAGTGAACTTCGAGAGGAAGAGGTCCCATCCGAAGGAGATGGGCTTGTCGAAGAGCCACGGCTCGGTGAACGCGAGGCGGTACGAGGAGAAGTCCGTGCCCGGGGCGAGTTCGAGCTGGAACGTCTGGCCCGCGCCGGTGAACGCCTTGCCCGTGAAGATGTCGCCGAAGTGCTCCGGCACGTCGCGCCAGTCGAAGTTGCGCTTGGTCACCGTGACGCTGCCGAGGATGCCGAGGTCGGAGGACGCGCCGACCGCGAACCGGACCTGTCCGGTCCTCGCGGTGTCGTCGACCTCGTACCGCACGTCGCGGAGGTTCGGGTCCTCGCCCTCCGGGAGGTTCACGACCTGCGCGTCGACGCGGGTGAAGTAGCCGAGCGATTCGAGCCGGCGCTTGCTCTTCTCGACCTCGTTCTGGTTGAGCACCTGACCGGGATACACCGAGATCTCGCGGCGGATCACGCGGTCCTGGGTGATCTCGTTGCCGAGGATCGTCAGGTTGCGGACGCGCACCTTCGACTGTTCGTTGATCTTCAGCGTGATGTCGACGGAGCTCCCGGACGGCTTGTCCTCGAAGTCCATGGCCGCCGAGAAGTAGCCCTCCTCCCGGTAGGCCGCGATGACCGCGCCGTGCGACCGGCGCACGTCCTCGGTGCGGTAGCGCTTGCCGGGCTCGAGCGCGAGCAGGGCGCGGATCGCCTCGGGCCCGCCGGGGAAGCTCTCGGCGCCGACGATCTTCACCGCGCCCACCGTGAACGCCGGGCCCTCCTCGATGGCGATCGTGACGAAGGCCTCGGACTTGTCCTCGGAGAACGTGACGTCCTCGATCTCGACCTTCGCGTTGAGGTACCCCTCGCGCCGGTAGACGTTCACGAGGCTGCTGCGGTCCTTGACGAGCGTCTCCTCGACGTAGTCCGCACCGGAGAGGCCGAGGAAGCCGGTCTCCTGCGTGCCCATGTACTCGAGGAGCTTGTCGCGCTGGACGTGATCGTTGCCCTTCAGGGTGATCGTCTCGACCTGGACCTTCGGACCCTCGAGAACGTCGAACACCACGGTGCGGCCTGCCTCGGCGTCCGTGACCTCCGTCCTCACCTGCACGAAGTGGAAGCCCCGCATCCGGTAGAGGCGCTCGATCTTGCGAGCGTCGTTCTCGACGCGGAAGTCGGCGACCGGGCGCCCGCGCGTCGTGTCCATCACCGACCGCACGTCGCTCTCGGAGAGCTCGGAGACGCCCTTCAGGTCCACGGCGGCGGCGAGCGCGTTCTCGGTGACGAGGAACGTGATCGTGACCTGGTCGCCCTCCTGCCGGCGATCCACCTGCACGCTCGCGAAGAGGTCGTAGAGCGTCTTCACGTCCTCGTTGAGCAGCGACTCGTCGAGCTGCTGGCCGACCTTCGTGCGCAGCGACTGGCGGAGCACCTCGGAATCGAGCGTGCGGTTGCCCTTGAACTCGATGCCCGCGATGCGCGATCCGGCCTGGGCGAGAGCCTGCCCGAGGAGGCCGGGCACGAGCGCCAGGCAGAAGGCGGCGACGACCAGCCTCGAGGCGAGCGAGCGCAGGAGATGTCTCATTCCGATGGGCCTCCGATCCTTGCCCGGACGCGGCAGAGTAGTGCGGCGCGCCGCGCGGCGCGAAGACTCAATACCGCTCGCGCGCCGCGCTCTCGAATCGCATGAACTGCGCGAGGAACGTGAGGTTCACGGTGCCCGTCGGCCCGTTGCGCTGTTTGCCGATGATGCACTCCGCCTGCCCGGCGAGCTCCGCCTTCCTGTCGGGATCCGTCTCGTAGTACTCGGGCCGGTAGAGGAACGCGATCACGTCGGCGTCCTGCTCGATGGCTCCGGACTCCCTCAGGTCGCTCATGCGCGGACGGTGGTCCTCGCGGCTGTCCACGCCGCGGTTCAACTGCGACAGCGCGATGATCGGGATCGAGAGCTCGCGCGCGAGTCCCTTCAGGCTGCGCGAGATGTACGAGATCTCCGCCTGCCGGTTCGAGTCGCCCTTCGCCGACATCTGCGGCACCTCCATGAGCTGGAGGTAGTCGATGATGATCATCTGGATGTCGTGCTTCGCCTTCATGCGGCGCGCCTTGGCGCGCAGGAGCAGCGGCGAGAGCCCGGGCGTGTCGTCGATGAGGATCGGCGCCTCGGAGAGCTTGCCGACCGCGGCCGAGAGGCGCCCCCAGTCCTCGTCGGCGAGGAAGCCGCGGCGGAGGCGGTGGGCGTCCACACGGGCGCGCGAACAGAGCATGTTCTGCACGAGCGAGTGCTTCGACATCTCGAGGCTGAAGATGGCGACGCCCTTGCCCTCGGCGACGGCCGCGTGCTCCGCCACGTTGAGACAGAACGTGGTCTTTCCCATCGACGGCCGCCCCGCCACGACGATCAGTTCGCCGGGCTGCAGGCCCGACGTCATGTCGTCGAAGTCGTAGAAGCCCGTCGGCACGCCGGTGATGCGCCCGGCCGAGCCCTGCATCGCGTCGATTCGCGCGAACGTCTCGTTCAGCACGTCCTTGATGTGCAGCGCCTCGCCCGCCTCCGCGCGCCGGTCGAGGTCGAAGTAGCGGCTCTCGGCAAAGTCGATCAGCTCGCCCGCCGAGCGCGAGCCCTCGTAGGCCTCCGATTCGATGTCGTTCGCGGCCTGGATCACCGCGCGGCGCATCCCCGCGTCCTTGACGATCTTCGCGTAGTGCTCGGCGTTCGCCGCCGACGGGACCGACGCGACGATCCGGGAGATGAAGCTCGTGCCGCCGATCTTCTCGAGGAGCCCGCGCCGCTGGAGTTCCTCGCGCAGCAGCACCACGTCGATCGCGCGGTTCGCGTCGTAGATCTCCGTCAGCACCTGGTAGACGTCCGCGTGCGGCCCCCGGTAGAAGTGGTTCGGCCGCAGGATCGCGACGACACGGCCCGCTGCCTCGGGATCGAGCAGCATCGATCCGAGGACGGCGACCTCGGCTTCGAGATCGTGGGGCGGGACGCGGTCGGGCATCGGGACCCGAATCATCACCGGCCACGGCGACAGAGCCCGAACGAAGTCCCGGTCCGGTGATGATTCGGGATAAACGACTCGAACTACTTGCGGCCGATGTCGACGACGCGGACCGGCGCGATCAGGTTCCGAACCTCAATCTTCAATCACCCCGGCGCCACGAGCCGCCGCCTGCCATCTGCGCTCAGTCGTACTCCAGAATCGCCGGGCACGGCGATGCGGTCCCAGAGCTGACACGTCACCTGCTTGTGCCGCTGATCGAGCGCCTCGCAGTAGTTCGTGTAGAGGCAACGCCGGATCTCGGCGCCGCGGCCGGTGCGCATCTTCTCCCACCAGTCGGGGTCGGCGAGTGACTGGCGTGCGGCGCCGATCGCGTCGGCCTCGCCGCGCGCGAGGACGGCCTCGGCCAGTTCGAACGAGTTGATGCCGCCGGTCGCGATGACGGGCACCGCGAAACCGGCATCGCGGACGGCGCGGCGCACCGCGGAAGCGAGCGGCACGTTGCGTCCGAGCGGGCCGCGGTGATCGATCCGGACCGTCGGCATGCACTCCTCG
The DNA here is from genome assembly GCA_031404455.1 of Planctomycetia bacterium. GTDB lineage: Bacteria > Planctomycetota > JAJSAM01 > JAJSAM01 > JAJVHW01 > JANNHP01. Next base: position 4,549 of record JANNHP010000214.1, read on the forward strand.
CCGGACGGGCCCGTGTACGGATAGATCGCCTCGCCGACGGCCGGATCCTTCGCGTCGTCGAACTTCCCGCCCTTGCTCAGCGAGAGGAAATCGAAGCCCGCGCGGGCGAACTCCGCGCCGTACCACGCGGCGTCGTCGACGCGACTGCCGCCGTCGATCACCTCGTCGGCGAGGAACCGGCAGCCGACGACGAAGTCCGGCGCGACGCTCGCGCGGACCTTTGCGAAGACATCGAGCGGCAGGCGCACACGGTTCTCGCGCGAACCGCCGTATCCGTCGGCGCGGTCGTTCGTCCGCGAGAGGAACGAAGCCATCGTGTAGGCGTGGGCGTAGTGGAGTTCCACGCCGTCGAAGCCCGCGACCTCGGCGCGGCGCGCGGCGTCGGCGAAGAGATCCGGCAGGACGAGCGGCAGGTCGCGGACGTGGGGGATGTGGACGTCGGTGACGCGCTCGCGGTGGCCGCGGCGCAGCGATTCGAGCTCGCGCGGCGCGAGGACGGCCTCGTGGTCGGCGGCGGACATCGACGCAAGCGCCGCTCGCAGTACCGGCTCGGGTGCCACGAGCCATCCCGGATCGCCGGTCCGCTCGGCTGTGCGTTCACGCAGCGCCGGGGTGATCTCGAGGAACCGCTCGAAGAACCTCAAAGGCTCGGGACGCCGCCGGATCGCGAGGAAGTCGAGGATCTGGAGGAAGAGACGGGTGCTCCCCCCGCTCCGGCGTCGCACTTCGGCGACGAGGTCCGCGAGTCCAGGGACGAAGCGGTCGTGGCCGACGCGGAGCAGCGGCCCGCTCGGGACGTCGCGGATCCCCGTCGCCTCGACGACGAGCACGCCCGGCCGCCCGTCGGCGAACCGTCCGTACCAGTCGATCACGTCCTTCGTGACGAAGCCGTCGTCCGTCGCGCGCCACGGAACCATCGCCGGAACCCATGTCCGCGACGTGGCGACGCACGAACGCCCGATCGGCAGCGGCGAGAAGAGTCTGGAGCACGCGGCCTCCTCGGCGCTCGGCCACCGCGTCGGCGGCACGGGCACGGGAGGGCGCGCGGTCATGGGCGGAAGACTAGCGGCGCGGCGGACCATGAAGGGCCGACAGGTCGACTCCTACGTCTCGGTAGGGGCGGACCCCCGTGTCCGCCCCAGCTCGATCCGGGAACGGTGCGGGTGCCGGAATCAACGTTGGGCGGACACGGGGGTCCGCCCCTACCGAGACCTGCCAACGGTCTCGGCTCGCCGGACGCTGCGGCGCGTCGCCATCTCCACCGTTCTCCCCAAACGACGGCGCGCCGCGGGGTCAGCCGCGGCGCGCCGGGAAACGTCAGCGGACGGAGCTACTTCTTCGCCTTCTCGGCCTTCTCGGGCGCGGGGGCGACGACGTAGAGCTTCACGGAGGCCTCGACTTCGCCGTGGAGCCTCAGCTTCACGTCGTAGATGCCGAGTTCCTTGATCGGGTTCTCGAGCACCACGCCCGTGGCGTCGACCTTGTAGCCCTGCTTGTCCAAGGCCTCGGAGATCATCGCCTGGGTGACCGAGCCGTAGAGGTGGCCTCCCTCGCCCGCCTTGCTCTCGATGTGGATCGAGACGTTTGCGAGCGCTGCGACCGCGGCCTTCGCCTGCTCGATGTTCTTCTGCACCTCGGCCGCGGCCCGCTTGCGCAGACCGGCGACGTGCTTCACGGTGTCGTCGGACTGCGCCGTGGCCATGCCGCGCGGCAGGAGGTAGTTGCGCGCGAAGCCGGGACGGACCTTCACGACGTCGCCGAGCGCGCCGAGCCCCTTGACCTCACGCAGGAGCATGAGCTTGAGCGGCTGCTTGACCGGTGCCTTCTTCTTCGACATAGGGCCTCCTTACCTCGCCACGTAGGGCAGGAGCGCCATCAGGCGCGCGTACTTGACGGCGCGCTTGAACTGGCGCTGGTGGCGGGCGCAGTTGCCCGACCTCTTCCGGGAGAACATCTTGCCCTGGCCGGTCGAGAGCTTCGAGAGCGTCTGCGAGTCCTTCCAGTCGATGTACCCGATCTTCGCGCGGCAGAAGCGGCAGCGGCCCTTCGCCACGTAACGCTTGAACTTGCGGTCCGGTTTCTCGGCCATTACGCGTTGCCTCCATCCACGTCCTGCACCTTCGCGGTGAACTCCTCGGGAGCGTCCTCGCCGCCCCTGTCGCCGAAGTCGGAGCGGTCGCCGAAGCGGCCGCGGCCCTCGTTGGCGAACAGGCCGGCCTTGGCGTCGTCGTCCGTCATCATGCGCTTGATCTCGATCTTCTCGGGCAGCGGAGCGTCGTCCGGCCACGCGAGGACGAGGAAGCGCAGCACGCCCTCGGTGAGCGTGAGGTCGCGGCGGATCTGCGTCACCGCGTCGCCCGGCGCATCGAAGTAGTTGAGGTAGTACGTGCCGCGCTTCTGGCGCTTGATGGGATACGCGAGCTTCCGCTCGTCCCACCGGTCGCGCAGGATCGGCTTCGCGCCGTAGCGCTCGAGCACTCCGTCCACGAGGGCCTTGGTGCCCTCCCAGTCCTTCGCCGCACGACCGCTGTCGAGCAGGAACATTCCTTCGTAGATCGCCACGTTACGAGCCCTCCGATGGGTTCACTTTGTCCCCGTTGAACTTGTTCATCGCCGAGGCGGTGCCGAAACGGCACCAGTGCTCGGCGCAGTCCGCGCCGCGCTCCACGGCATCGCGGATCGCTTCACGCTCCGACGGCTTGAACCGGGTCAGGACGAAGTCCACCGCCCCGCCGGGGGGCGCTTCGCCGATGCCGATCCTGAGGCGCGGGAACGAATCGGTCCCGAGCGCTCCGATGAGCGACCTGAGACCGTTGTGGCCGCCCGCGCTGCCCATCTCGCGGAGCCGGAGCCCCGCGACGGGCAGGTGGTAGTCGTCCACGATCACGAGGAGGTCCGCGGCCGTCAGTTCGCGCTCGCGCACGATCCGTGCGACCACGGGCCCCGAGAGGTTCATGAAGGACATGGGCATGACGAGGAGCGCCTCGGCGCCGCCGATCGTCCCCCGGCCCACTCGGGCCGTGAGACGCCGGTCGTGCGACAAGGGCGACCCGTTGCGCCGCGCGAGGATCTCGACGACGTCGAAACCCACGTTGTGACGCGTCCCGGCGTACTCCTCGCCGGGGTTGCCCAGTCCGACCACGAGCTTCATCTCGTTCCCCCGGTCCTCCCTTACTTCTTCTTCTCGGACTTGGCAGGCGCGGCCGAAGCCCCGCCCTTCGCCCCGCCGGCGGCGGGTTTCGCCCCAGGCGCAGACTTCGCCCCGCCCGCGGCGGGAGCGGCGCCCTCGGCGCCCGGAGCCGCAGCGGCTCCTTCCGCACCCTCGGCCGCAGCGCCCTCGACGGCGACCGCGCCCTCGCCGGCTGCCGGCGTCTCCTCGACCTTCACGCGCGGGATGGCGCAGGTGACGATCGTGTCGTGCGCTTCCTGCGCGAGCAGGACGCCCGGCGGCAGCGGGATCTTCCCGGCCGAGATCGACGTGTTGAGCTCCATGCTCGAGACGTCGATGAGGAAGCGCTCGGGGATGTCCTTCGGCAGGCAGCGCACCTCGAGCGTGTCGGAGAGGATCGTGAGGACGCCGCCCTCGGCGAGGCCCTTCGGCGTGCCGTCGAAGTCGATCGGCACGGCGAGGGTGATCTCGTGCGCCGGGTCCATGCGCTTGAAGTCCGCGTGGATCAGGTTCAGTCCGAGCGGGTCGAACTGGACCTCGGAGAGCAGCACGCGCTCCACGGGGCCGCCTTCGGTCTCGAGGTCGATCACGCGCGCGCCGGCGTCGACCGCCATGCGGAACGCATGCTGCGGCAGCGCGATCGCAAGGGCGACCTTGCCCTCTCCGTAGACGATCGCCGGCACCTTGCCCGAGTTCCGGGTGCGGCGCGCGCCGCCCTTGCCCGTCTCCGGCCGGACTTCGCTCTTCAGGCTCACGACTTTCATGGCTCAGCCTCCGCTTCTGGGTTGCTTCATGTCTGGGGGAAGAGTTTCGAGACCGATCGTCCCTGGTGGATGCGAAGGATCGCATCGCCGAGGAGATCACCGACCGAGAGCACCGTGACGCCCTTCGGCGCCATCGCATTCTTGGGGATGGTGTCGGTCACCACGATCGACTTGATGGGCGCCGCGTCGAGACGCTCCTTCGCGGGCCCGCAGAAGACGCCGTGCGCGGCACTCACGTGGACCTCGGTCGCGCCGTTCTCGACGAGCGCCTTGGCCGCTTCCGAGATCGTGCCGCCCGTCGAGATCATGTCGTCCACGAGGATGCAGCGCTTGCCCTGCACCTCGCCGATGACGTGGACGGCTTTCGCCTGGTCGGGCGAGACGCGGCGCTTGTCGACGATGGCGAGCGAGAGGCCGAGCAGCTTCGCGTACGCGCGCGCCTGCTTGATGCCGCCGACGTCGGGCGCCACGACGCAGCCGTCCGCGATGTCGGCGAGGCCCTTCCTCTGGAAGTGCTGCACGAGCACGGGCGACGCATAGAGGTGGTCCACCGGGATGTCGAAGAAGCCCTGGATCTGCGGCGCGTGGAGATCGAGGCAGAGCACGCGGTCCACGCCTGCGCGCGTGATGAGGTTCGCGACGAGCTTCGCCGAGATCGGGACGCGGCCCTCGTCCTTGCGATCCTTGCGCGCGTAGCCGTAGTACGGGATCACCGCGGTCACCCGCGACGCGGACGCGCGGCGCACGGTGTCGACGAGGAGCAGCAGTTCCATCAGGCTGTCGTTCACCGGCGGGCAGGTCGGCTGGAGGATGAAGACGTCGCGGTTGCGCACGTCCTCCTTGATCTTCACGTCGATCTCGCCGTCGGGGAACCGGCTGACCACGGCGTCGCCGAGCGGGAGCTCGAGCCGCGCGCAGACGCGCCGCGCGAGCTCCGGGTTGGCGTTGCCGGTGAAGACCTGGAGCTTGTCGAGATTCACTACCCGCCTCCCTTGCGCAGGCTCCGCGCCGGCACGCCGACGACGACGTCGCCCGCGGCGACGTTCCGGCCCGCGGTCACGATCGCGCCCGCGCCGGTCGTGGCGCCCTTGCCGACGCGCACGGGTGCCACGAGCACGGTGCCCGAGCCGATGTGGACTCCGTCCTCGACGACCGTGATGTGCTTCTTCTTCCCGTCGTAGTTCGCCGTGATGGTGCCGCAGCCGATGTTCACGTCGGCGCCGATCACCGCGTCGCCGAGGTACGTGAGGTGCTTCGCCTTCGTGCGGCGTCCGACGCGCGCCTTCTTCGTCTCGACGAAGTTGCCGATCTCGGCGCCGTCCTCGAGCACGGTGCCCGGACGCAGGTGCGAGAACGGCCCGACCTCGCAGCCGGCGCCGATCTCGACGTCGCGCTCGATCAACGTGGACGGCAGGACGCGCGTGCCGCGGCCGATCGTCACGCCGCGGTCGATCCACGTCGTCGCGGGATCGCGGATCTCGACACCCGACGCCATGTGCTCCGCGAGGATGCGGGCGCGCATCCGGGACGCCGCGACCGCGAGCTCCGCGAACGTGTTCACGCCGAGCACCTCGTCGGCGGAGCCGGCGGGGACCGCCTGCACGTTCGCGCCGGCCGCGACGAGGATCTCGGGGACGTCGGTGAGGTAGTACTCGCCCTGCGCGTTGTCGTCGCCGACCTTCCGGATCGCGCTGCCGAGCTCGCGCGCCTCGAATGCGTAGAGGCCCGTGTTGATCTCGCGGATCGCGAGCTCGTTCTCGTTCGCGTCCTTCGCCTCGACGATGCGGACGAACTCGTTCTCGATGCCGCGGACGATGCGTCCGTAGCGGGCGCCGTCGGGGAGCGTGACCGAGAGGATCGAGGCCGCGGCGCGCGCGCGGCGGTGCGAGGCGAGCAGCGCCGCGAGCGTCTCGGGGCGCACGAGCGGCACGTCGCCGCAGAGGACGAGGATCGTCCCGTCGAAGTCCTTGAGGGACGGGAGAGCCGCCTTGACCGCGTCGGCCGTGCCCCGCTGCTCCTTCTGGACGGCGAACGTCACGGCGCCCGAGTCCGCGAGCGCGGCCTTCACCTCGTCGCGGCCGTGGCCGACGACGACGACCGTCTTCGCGGGGCGGAGCGAACGGACGGCCTCGACGACGTGGCGCACCATGGGCCAGCCGCAAATCTCGAACGCGACCTTGGGCCTGCCGCTCTTCATCCTGGTTCCCTGTCCCGCGGCGAGAATCACCGCGGCGACGGGACGCGACGGTTTCGTCAACCGTGGGGCCATCTCGTGTCGCTCAATTCGGCGCAGACGTCGCGCCTTCGAAGCTGTACGGCTTTCCCGGTCAGGAGTTGACCGGGGGGCCCGGACGACCGTCGTCCGGGACCGCGGGGGCGTTGAGCCCCTGCGGAAGAGCGGCGGAGCCTAGGCTGGGCCCATCGCGCCCGCGAGGAATTCAGAGGCTGAGCGCCCGCGGCGCTACTCTCTCAGCCCCTCACTCCCCGGTGGGTGAGCGAGCGCCGCCGCAGGCGGCGCCTGCGAACGGGCACGGTGCCGTAGCGTAGCGAGGCATCCCGACTCGCCAGTGGCGAGTCGGGAAGAGCCCCGGGTGCGACTCACGCCCCCCCGGCAGCCCGCCGCTGGTCGCCGCTCGGACCTTTCCTCAGGCGGAATTCCGACGCAAGGGTCTCTCCGCGCTACTCTCCCAGCCCCTCACTCCCCGGTGGTGTAACGGCAGCACAGGGGGTTTTGGTCCCCTTGATCCGGGTTCGAATCCTGGCCGGGGAAGGGGGGCGTCGCGATCGGCGGGTGTCGTTCGTATAATCCCGCAGTCCCTTCCAGGAGGCACCCGCAGTGAGCAACGTCTTCCAGCAGTTCGGCGCCGGCATGACGGCCTTCGACGCGCCGGTCGACGCCCGCATGGCGTTCGTCCGCCGCACGTACGTCCACCTCTCCGCCGCGATCGGACTCTTCGTCGCGGCCTCGTGGGCGCTCTACGCGTCCGGGTTCAGCGAGCGTTTCGTCGAGTGGCTCGGAACCGGGCGCTTCAACTGGCTCCTCGTCATCGGCGCGTTCACGCTGCTCGGCTGGCTCGGGACGTCGATGGCCCACAACGTCCGCGGCAAGGGCATGCAGTACGGCGGACTCACGCTGTACTCGCTCGGCGAGGCCCTCGTGTTCGCGCCGATCCTGTTCATCGCCGTCCGCATGTACCCGGGCATCCTCCAGACCGCCGCGGCCCTCACGGTCGTCACGTTCGCGGGACTCTCCGGCTTCGTGCTGATGACGAAGCGCGACTTCTCGTTCATGCGCACGTTCCTCGCCGTCGCGGGCCTCGTCGCTTTCGGCGCGATCATCTGCGCCATGATCTTCGGCTTCAGCCTCGGCATCTGGTTCAGCGCCGCGATGATCCTGTTCTCGGCGGGAACCGCGCTCTATTCGACCTCAAAGGTGCTCCACACCTACCGCACGGACCAGCACGTGGCGGCGTCGCTCGAGCTCTTCGCGTCGATCGCGATGATGTTCTTCTACATCCTGCGCCTCCTGATGCAGCTCCAGCGGCGCTAGGAACCTCGAACGAACTCACGGCCGGCGCGCGGCGACGCGCGCCGGCCGTTTCGATTCCACGAGGCCGTCAGCCGCCGACGAGCGCGCGCCGGACGAGGTCCAGTGCGGACTTCACGGCGAGCTCCCGCACGAGCGCCCGATCTCCCGGCAGCGTGAGCCGACGGTGCTGCACGGCGCCGCGGACGTCGAGGGCCACGTGGACGAGGCCGACGTGTTTCTCGGGCGTGCCGCCGTCGGGACCGGCGATCCCCGTCAGCGCGACGCCGATGTCCGTCCCGAACCGTGACCGGACGCCGCTCGCCATCGCGCGGGCGACCTCCTCGCTCACCGCGCCGACACGGGCGATCAGCTCCGCGGGGACGTCGAGGAGGCGGGTCTTCTCCGCGTTCGAGTAGGTGACGACGCCGCCGGGGAACACCGCGCTGACGCCCGGCGTGCCGGTCAGCGCGCCCGCGAGGAGCCCGCCGGTGCAGCTCTCGGCGGTCGCGATCGTGACGCGCCGCGCGAGGAGCAATGCCGCAGTCGTCTCCTCGAGCGTCGCGCCGTCCACGCCGAAGACGAAGGCTCCGAGGCGGCGCCGGATCTCGGCCTCGGCGGCGTCGAGTTGCTGCGCGACCTCGTCGGCCGCACCCTCCGCGTGGACGACGACGCGGATGATCCCGCGGACCGCCGTCGTGCCGACGCGCGGTTCGCGACCGCGCTCCATGAGGTCGGCGATCAGCTCCCCCACCGTGGCCTCGCGCTCGCCGAACGTCTCGAGCGTCCGCGTGCGGACCACGCGCCCGCCGCCGCCCGTCAGCGCGCGGATCCGCGGCAGCGCCTCCTCCGCGAGCACGCCTCGCATCTCGTGCGGCGGGCCCGGCAGCGTGAAGAGCTCTGCGCCGCCCACGCGGACGCGGAAGCCCGGCGCCGTGCCGTGCCGGTTCGCGAGGATCTCCGCGCCCTCCGGCACCTCGGCCTGCAGCAGGTTGCTCTCCGCCATGTGCACCCGGCGCGCGGCGTAGCGCTCGCGCAGCGCGGCTTCGATCTCCGGGACGCGGACGAGCCCGACTCCCGCGGCGCGCGCGGCAGCGGCGCGCGTGCAGTCGTCGACCGTGGGCCCGAGTCCGCCCGAGAGGACGACGATCTCGGCGGCCTCGGCCGCTCGCAGGATCGCCGCGACGAGCGCGGGTTCGTCGTCGCCGACCAGCGACGCGCCGATCACCGTCACGCCCTCCGCAGCGAGCGCCCGCGCGATCTCGGACGTGTTCGTGTCGAGCGTCCGCCCGCGGACCAACTCGTCGCCGGTGGAGAGGACGTAGGCCTTCACGCGCGCGATCGTAGGCCGGACGCGAGGCGACGATGACTTTCGAACTTCCCGCAGGCGCCAACCGTCGCCGCGCGCCCGCCGTCGACGCCGAAAGGTTCGAAAGTCAGGACCGTCCCCGACTCAGGCTCAGAAGTATCATAAGTCAGGACCGTCCCGGGCTCAGGCCGACCTTCCCGGGCTCAGGCCGACCTCGGCTCAGACCGAGAACCGGATGTTCAGGATGTCGCCGTCGGCGACGACGTAGTCCTTGCCCTCGACGCGGAAGCGCCCGGCCTTCTTCACCGCGTTGACGTCGCCGCCGGCCGTCTTGAAGTCGTCGAAGGAGTAGACCTCGGCCCGGATGAAGCCGCGCGCGAGGTCGGTGTGGATCTTCCCGGCGGCCTCGACGGCGTTGCTCCCGCGCGTCAGCGGCCAGGCGCGGACCTCGTCCTCGCCGGATGTGAAGAACGGGATCGTGCCGAGGGCGAGGAACGCCGCGCGCAGCACCGATTCGCTCGCGAGCGACTCGATGCCGAGGTCCTTCATGAAGGCCGCGCGGTCGGCGGGATCGAGCTCGGCGACCTCGGCCTCGAGCTTCGTCCGCACCCCGATGCGCGCCTCGAATGGTCCCGCGATCTTCGCGACGAGTTCGTCGGCCCCCGAGTCCGGCAGCGCCACGACGAGCACCCACGGCTTGTCGGTGAGGAAGCGGAACCCGCGCAGCAGTTTCTTGTCGTCGGCGGAGAGCGCCAGCGACTTCACGGGCTTGCCCTCCTCCAGCGTGCTCCGGATCTTCAGCAGTGCCGCGAGCTCGCGCTTCTCGGAGTCGATGATGTTGCCGTGCTTCTTCTCGAGCTTCTCGATGCGTTTCGTCGCGACGTCGAGGTCGGCGAACGCGAGCTCCGTGACGACCTGCGCCGCCTCGGCGACCGCGTCGGGCGCGGCGTTCTTGTACGGATACGTCGGATCCTCGAACGCCCGGACGCACATCGCGATGCCCTCGGCCTCGCGCGCAGCGGCGAGGAGCTCCGAGAGCTTCATGCCGCTCGTCTCGCTCGAATCGGGGATGCCGGGGAAGTCGATCACCTCGACGGCGACCGGCGTGTACTTGCGCGGCTTGTGGAAGTCGCGCAGCCACTCGAGCCGCTCGTCGCGGACCTTGACCACGGCGACGTTCGAGCCGTCGCCCGACGCGGGCGAGGCCGTGGTGCTGCCGGTGAAGGCGCGGAAGAGCGTGCTCTTGCCCGAGCCCTTGGCTCCGACGATCGCGAGTCTCATCGTTACAACTCCTAGATTTCGTTCGGGGCCATGATTCGGCAGAGGAGGACGCCGCCGAAGAACAGCACGAGGACCGGCGCCATGAAGACCGCCAGCGTGAACACGTCCGGCGTGGGAGTCAGGATCGCGGAGAGCACGAGCAGTCCGAAGACGAAGTGCCTGGCGTACTGCAGGTACGTCCGCCAGGTGCAGATCCGGATCGCCTGGAGGAAGAGCATCACGAGCGGCATCTCGAAGATGAGTCCGGTCACGAGCGTCATCGAGAGGAAGAAGCTCACCGCGCTCTTGATCGTGGGCCGCATCGACACCTCGATGATCGCCCCCGCCGGCGTCACGATCTCCGAGGCGTTGTAGGTGAGCAGGAAGCGCAGGCTGATCGGCTGGATGACGAAGTAGAAGAAGGAGCAGCCTCCGAGGAAGAGCACGTACGAGAGCGGCGAGTAGATGCGGACGTAGCGTTTCTCGTGGGAGTGGAGCCCGCGCGCGACGAAGCCCCAGAGCACGTAGAGGATGAGCGGCGCCGCGAGGAAGACGCCCGCGACGATGACCACCTTCATGGCCGTGAAGAACTGCTCACCGATCTCGGTGGACATGAAGCCGGCGTCCTTCATCTCGCGAAGCACGGAGTTCGCGGGCGCCATGGCGATGCCCATGAGCGCCTCCTCCATGAACGCGCACGCGCAGACGAACGCCGCCGCGATCATCACGCACCAGACGACGCGCTTCCTCAGCTCGTCGAGGTGCTCGGCGAGCGTCATCGGGCGGTCCGCGTCGGGACCGTCTTCGTCGTCGGGGCGGGACATGGGTCGGCCGGGATGCTAAATGCGAAGAGGCCGCGCACCTTGCGGATGCGCGGCCTCGCGGAGTTCTTTCGTTGCGGCTAGTAGCGCGTGAACGAGGCGAGCTGCTCCTCGGTGATCATGCGGATGCCGAGGTCCTTCGCGGTCTTGAC
>JANNHP010000215.1:0-17007 GCA_031404455.1 Planctomycetia bacterium
CGCGGGCCGAAGCGGAAGCTCTACGCGAAGTAGATCGCGGCGCGACGGAGCGAGGCTGCTCCGACGCGTACGGCCGCTCCCATCGAAGGGGAAGCTGGGCGCTTCGGGACACGGAGCCGACAATGTGCGCCTACAGATGTCAGACCACACCAAGAGTCGGAGCCCGTTCTTCCCGGGTCAGCCCGTCCCGGTCGAACTGTTCGCCGGGCGAGAGCGTCAGCTCGACCACATCCTGACACGCGGCGCGGGCCAGGTCGCTGCGGGCAAGCCGATCGCGATGTACGTGCAGGGCGAGTACGGAATCGGCAAGAGTTCGATCGCGTGGTACGCACAGCGCGTCGCAGAGAAGACGCACGGACTCCACGCGATCCATGCGGAGCTCGGCGGAGTAGCGACTCTCGACGATCTCGCGCGCTGCGTCGTTGAGGCAACCGCGCGCTCGGGCGCCATGGACCCGACGCGCTCCGAGAGCATTCGCAATGCGCTGGGCAAGTACATCGGGAAGCAGGAGCTCTTCGGCGCCGTCTCCCTCGACTTCGCAGCTCTCCGCAAGGACACTCCGACGCTCGCTTCTGCACTCGGCATTCTCGACTTCCTGCGACAGATCCTGGAGCGCCTCCGTGACTCCGGCGTGAAGGGTCTGTTCCTCGTACTGGACGAAATCAACGGAATCGCTGACGCTCCGGCGTTCGCCCACTTCATCAAGGGTCTCGTCGACCGGAACGCCCTTTCAGAGTCTCCGGTCCCTCTGCTGCTCATGCTCTGCGGAGTCGAGGAACGTCGGCGCGCGATGATCGCCAATCATCCGCCCGTCGATCGGATCTTCGACGTCGTCGAGATCGACCGCATGTCCGGCGCCGAAATGCAGTCGTTCTTCACCCAGGCATTCAATTCAGTGAGCGTCGATGTGACTACCGAGGCTCTCACCTCGCTCGCGCATTGGTCCGCCGGGTTTCCGAAGATCATGCACCTCATCGGTGACGCTGCATTCTGGATCGACCAGGATGGAAAGATCGACGACACCGATGCGGTCAACGCGGTGCTTGCCGCGGCTGAAGAAGTCGGCAGAAAGTACGTCGATCAGCAGGTCTACCGAGCCCTGCGGAGCGATGACTACCGGTCCATCCTTCGCAAGATCGGGAAGTTGGGTCCTGGCGCGATGACGTTCCGGCGCAAGGACGTGGCAGCAGATCTCAGCGAGACGGAGCGCGGCAAGTTCGACAACTTCCTCCAGCGGATGAAGAAGCTTCAGGTGCTCCGCGCGGGGGAGTCGCCAGGCGAGTACGCGTTCAACGTCCGCATGGTCGCGATCTACGTTTGGCTGAAGAGCTCTCGCGGCACCACGTAGTTGCGATCGGCGGCTCAGACCGAACTCCGTCGGCCGTGCCTTTCGCTGCGGTCTTGCGCGCCGCGCTGCGCCGCGCGCCTCACATCAGCATGACGTCGAAGAACACGTTGAAGAACGGCTCGCCCTTCAGCGTGACCTGGAACACCCCGGCGACGCGCGGGCTCATCGTCCCCTGGGGCACGAGGCCGGCGAGGATCGGAGTGAGGTCGAACGACGTCGCGGCTGCGATGCGGTTCGAGCCCTTCACGACGAAGAGGCCCGGGATCACGGCCTTGGCGCTCTCGCCGGCGTACGTTTTCACCGTCGTCGTGCCCGAGCTGACGATCGCGAAGACCCGGATCTTCGAGATGTCGTAGAACCCCGGACCGGCGTTCATGAGCGAGCCGGAGTTCGCGCCGACGACGACGGAGAGCCCCGCGGGCGGCGGGCTGCCGGCCTCGGCCTCGACGAGCCTCTTCGCCTTCACGATGACGAGCCCGAGCTGGTCGTACGCGGTGATGAGCAGCGCCGACGCCTTGAGCGGGTTCGCCTGGATCGAGGCCCGGCCCTTCGCGATGAACGCCTCGAGCGCATCCATCGCCGACTGGACGACCGCCGCGTGCCTCGGATCGATCAACTGCGAGAGCTGGCTCGCGGCGCTGTCGAGGCGCCTGTCGGCGCCCTCGGCGAAGCCCTCGACGATCGTCGTGACGCCCGCGAGCACGGCCGCGTCGTCGGTCGCAGCGACGAAGACGAACTTCGCCGCCGCCGCGACCTTCTTGAGCATCGCGACGGTGTTGTTGCCGTCGTAGAGAGCGAGCTTGTCACGCGCCTTCTGGAGGTTCTTCGCCTCGTTCGCTTCCTTCTTCGTCGAGGGGGGCGTGCCGATCGCAGCGATCCGCGCGGCGCACGCGGCGTCGAGCTGCTGCACGCCGGAACCCACGTCGGCGAAGCCGAGCGACGTGAGGATGAGCAGAGCGAGGAACGCGATCATGTTGCGCATGACGACATCCTTTCGGGGCCGTGGACGTGCTCGTCCGGGCGGGCGACGGGGCGGAATCGTACACGGACGGAGGTGAGTCCACCCAGTCCCCGCGCAGTCGGGGGGCCCGTTACCGGCGATCGTGCACCGGGGCGCCGCGTGCCGTCTCTCAACGAGAAGACCCGGCACGGCCGCGAGGCCGCACCGGGTCTTCGGGTTGGTGGGCGATGGACGGCGGCCCCGAGGGTCCGCCGTCCGTCACCCGGGAGAACTACCAGCGGCCGCCGCGGCCACCGCCGCCGCCACCACCACCACCGCCGCCGCCACCACCGTAGCCGCCGCCGCCGCCGCCGCTCTTCGGCTTGTTCTCGGCCTCGTTCACGCGGATCGCGCGACCGTCGACCATGGCGCCGTTCATCGTCTCGATGGCCTTCCTGCAGCCCGCCTCGTCGGCGAACGTCACGAACCCGAAGCCGCGGCTCTTGCCCGTCTCCCGGTCCTCGACCACCTTGCACTCGACGATCGTCCCGCAGGCCGCGAAGGCCTGGCGGAGCGAGTCGCCCGTCGTGGCCCACGCGAGGCCGCCCACGAACGCTTTCGTTCCCATAGCTCCAGCATCCATTTCCACCGGCGCCGATCACAGTCACATCGATCCGCTCAGGCACCAGCGATGTGCCGCACCTGCGTGTCGGCACGTGGACGAACGATGTTCCCCGAAAAACGGGGAGTGCGGTGCTTAGACGATTCCGCGGTGCCGGCGCAATTCCATCTGGGCGGAAACTTGAAATCCACCGCCCCAGGCTCGATTTCAGCTCCGTGCCGCCGCCAGGATCGCGTCGTAGTTGGGCTCCTGCGCGATCTCCGCGACGAGTTCCACGTACTTCACGTTGCCGGCCGGATCGATGACGAAAGCGGCCCGCGTCGTCACCCCCTGGAGCGGCCCGTCGGCGATGGCGACGCCCCAGCGCCGACCGAACTCGCGGTCGCGCAGGTCGGACACTCCGTGGACGTTCGCAATGCCCTCGGCGGCGCAGAAGCGCTTGATCGCGAACGGCAGGTCCGACGACGCGACGAGCACCGTCACGCCCGGCAGCGAGGCCGCCTTGTCGTTGAACCGCTTGGTCTCGAGCGCGCAGGTGCCGGTGTCGATGCTCGGAACCGTGAGGAGCACGACGGTCTTGCCGGCGAGGTCCTTTTTCGTGACGGCGGACAGGTCCTGCTTCACCAGCGTGAAGTCGGGGGCCGCGGAACCCTTCGCGGGAAGCGTTCCCGTGAGGTGGACGGGGTTGCCCTTCAAGGTGACGTTGGCCATGACGGTTCTCCAGGGGGTGGTCGGGTCGAAGCCGGAGATGCTACTCTCCGGCCGGAGGTGCGAGATGCGATGTCGACTCGCGGCCGCGACGCTGGTCGCGGCGTGTCTCCTCGCGGACGGCCCGACCGCGGCCGCGGCGGACGACGAGCCGAAGCCGTTCCCGGCGGCGAAGACCACCATCCTGAAGAGCGGCGGGACGTACTTCGTGGAAGGCCGCGTGCGTATCCCGAAGGGCGTCGAGATCACGGTGCAGAAGGACACGAAGATCGTCGGCCGAGGCGAGAACGCCACGATCGAGGTCGTCGGGGCGCTGGCGATCCACGGCGTGAACGACTCGACGGTCGGCATCGCCGCCGTGACGATCGAGGTCCAGGCGAAGTTCGAGAGCCTCCGCGTGGACATGGCGGTGTTCTCCGGCAGTTCCCTGGGGATCGTCACGCCGAAGGACACGGCGTGCGACGGCCGGATCGTCGTCCTCAACACCGAGTTCAAGGAAGCCGCGCGGGTCGACGTCACGATGAGCGGCAACGAGGTCGACCTGCAGCGCGTCTACATGGCGGCGCCCGCGCGCGTGAAGGCCGTGGACGCCGAAGGCTCGTCGGGCAACCGCGTCAAGCTGAACGTGCTGAACTGCTGCACGGTGAGCGGCACCGGCGTCCCGGGCGCGCTGATGGGCGGGATCGTCGTCGAGGGCGTCGCGAATGTCACCGTGCGCGCCACGCGGATCTGCGGCGACACGGCGAAGTTCGTGGACTGCGGCTCAGTCGAGTTCGACGGCAACCAGGTGAAGTGCGCGACGCTCGAGTTCACGCAGTCCGCGGCAGGTCGGTTCGGACGGACGACGATCTCCAACTGCGACGTCCTCTGCGAGAAGATCGTCCTCTGGTCGCCCGCGGCGCCGGGCAAGGCCGAGTGGATCTCGTGCGACAAGTGCTGGTTCGACGGCGAGACGAACGAGAAGACGGTGCGCGAGAAGGTCTTCAAGGACAAGGACGACGACCCGAAGTGCGGCGTCACGGTGAAGCTCACGAAGCTCATGGAGAGGCCGCTGCTGCTCGCGGGGAAGCTGGCGAAGTGAAGCGAACGAGTGCGACCGTGACCATGGACGGCGCGGGTCGACCATTGCGTGGAGTCGCGCGAGTTCCGCTGATCGGCCCGCCTCGGAATCGAACCGGGACGCGGGCCATGCCCGCGTCCCGGTCACTGAACGCGTCGCCTCGACGCGTTCACATCCCCGCGATGATGTCGTCCGCGAACTCGCTGCATTTCCGCAGCGTGGCGCCGGGCATCATGCGGTGGAAGTCGTAGGTGACGGTCTTGTTGCCGATCGCGGTGTCCAGGCCCTTCACGATGAGGTCGGCGGCCTCCTGCCAGCCCATGTGCTCGAGCATCATGATGCCGCTGAGGATGACGGAGCCCGGGTTGACCTGGTCCTTGTCGGCGTACTTCGGTGCCGTGCCGTGAGTCGCCTCGAAGATCGCGTGGCCGGTGTCGTAGTTGATGTTGCCGCCCGGCGCGATGCCGATGCCGCCGACCTGCGCCGCGAGCGCGTCGGAGAGGTAGTCGCCGTTCAGGTTCATCGTGGCGATCACGTCGAAGTCCTTCGCGCGCGTCAGCACCTGCTGCAGCGTGATGTCCGCGATCGAGTCCTTCACCATCAGCTTCTTCTTCCACTGACCGTTGCCGTGGCTCGGCCAGAGGGCGAGGGCCGTCTCGATCTCCTTGCGGAGCCCCTCGAGTTGCGCGGGCGGCAGCATGTCGTAGCCCGGCTCCACGAGACGCGCGTTCGCGTCGGTCGAGAGGTCGGCGTTGCCTTCCTTGTTGCCGAGGATCCAGGACTCGCGCTCGGTGACGACGTCGGCGCGGAACTCGCGCGTCGCGACGGAGTAGCCCCAGTCCTTGAAGGCGCCTTCCGTGAACTTCATGATGTTGCCCTTGTGGACGATCGTCACGCTGCGCCGCTTGTGCTTCAGCGCGTAGCGGATCGCCGCGCGGACGAGGCGCTCGGTGCCGTCCCTGGAGATCGGCTTGATGCCGATGCCGCTCGTCTCGGGGAAGCGGATCTTCTTCGACTCCTTCGGGAACTCCTTCTGGAGGAAGGCGATCACCTTCTGCGCCTCGGGGGAGCCCGACGACCACTCGATCCCGGCGTAGATGTCCTCGGTGTTCTCGCGGAAGATCACCATGTCCACGTCCTCGGGCCTCTTCACGGGCGAGGGCACGCCCTTGAAGTAGCGGACGGGGCGCAGGCACACGTAGAGGTCGAGCATCTGGCGCAGCGCCACGTTCAGCGAGCGGATTCCGCCGCCGATCGGCGTCGTGAGCGGGCCCTTGATGCCGACGAGATAGTCCCTGAAGCCGGCGACCGTCTCGTCGGGCAGCCAGTTGCCCGTCTCTCTGAACGCCTTCTCGCCCGCGAGCACCTCGTACCAGGTGATCTTCTTCTTCCCGCCGTACGCCTTCGCGACCGCCGCGTCGAACACGCGCACCGAAGCGCGCCAGATGTCGCGGCCCGTGCCGTCGCCCTCGATGAACGGGACGACCGGGTGGTCGGGGACGACGAGCTTGCCGTTCGCGATGTGGATCTTGTCGCCGTGGGGTGCGGAGTTGGTCATGGGATGTTTCCTTGTCGCCTGGGAAGTGAAGTCGAGGAGTCTAGCCACCATGAAGAAGGACGCGGAGAGGTCGAAGGGCGCGGCGGAACTCGCGAAGCGCGACTGCGTCCCCTGCAAGAAGGGCGGCAAGCCGCTGAAGGGCGAGGAGCTGAACTCGCTGCTCTGGAACCTCCCCGACTGGGACTGCGTGAAGGGGCACCACATCGTGCGCGAGTTCGAGTTCGACGATTTCGCACAGGGCCTCGCGTTCGTCAACGCGTGCGGGAAGATCGCTGAGGCACAGGAGCATCACCCCGACCTCTTCCTGAAGTGGGGCCTCGTGCGCGTCGAGATCTACACGCACTCGATCGACGGTCTCTGCGAGAGCGACTTCGTGCTCGCGGCGAAGATCGACCGGATCGTTCCGCGTTCGCGGAACGAATAGACGGATGCACGCTATGCCCCGCGGGAACGGTCGAACCGGGCTACTGTCGGCGTTCCTCGTAGCGTCTGCGGTCGCGTTCGCCGGCGACGACGGCGTGTCGAACTCTTCGTTCGAAGCCGACGGCGACCTTCCCGCGGGATGGACGCTCGCCGTCGGCGCGACGTCGGGTGCGGGCGCCGAGTCGGCGGTCGCGATCGACCGCTCGGTGGCGCGCGACGGGAAGGCGTCTCTCAGGCTCTCGGGCGACGCCGCGACGACCGTGTGGCGGACGGCTCAGCAGGACGTCGTCGTCCATCCCGGCGACCGCGTGACGTTGCGCGTCGCGGCGAAGTGCCGCGGGCTCGACGCCGCGTCGGCGAAGCACAAGAACGCGAACTCCATCCTCGTGTTCGAGACCGCCGCGGGGCAGCGCCTGCAGATCCTCGGCTCGCCGCTCCTCGTGGGCGACCACGACTGGACGGACCTCGTGATCGACGCGGTCGCACCGCCCGCAGCGGCGAAGGCGCGGATCGGAGTCGTGTTGTCGATCCCGGGCACGGCGTGGTTCGACGACGTCCGCGTCGACGTCGGCCCCGCGACCGTTGCCGACGCGGCGGGCCGAGCGCGCGCGTTCGACGCCCTCGCGGGTCACCTGCGGCGCACGTATCCCTTCTTCGGCTACGCGGGCAAGCCCGAGGCGGACGCGCTCTTCGCGCGGCACCGCGCAGCGGTGATCGAAGCGAAGGACAAGCAGCGCTTCGTCGCCGCGATCCGGAAGATGCTCGCAGAACTCGACGACGTCCACGTGAGCGTGCACTGCTCGTTCGGCACGCTCTCGACGGCGAGGCCGCCGTCCGCGCCGGCGAACTGGAACCGCGCCGCGGTGAAGGCCGCGCTCACGCAGACGACGGTCGCGGAGCCGAACCTCCTCGCGGGCCGCATCGGGGCGGGTGCCGACGCCATCGGCTACGTGCTGATCGGCTCGTTCCAGCTCGACGCCGCCGGACTCGCGCGCGTGGATGAGGCGCTCGACGAACTCGCGGACGCAAAGTCTCTCGTCATCGACGTGCGCCCGAACGGCGGCGGCGACGAGTCGGCCGCGGCGCGGATCGCCGGACGCTTCACCGACGCCGGCGTCGTCTACGCGCGCTCGATCTGGCGCGACTCGCTCTCCGCCGCGACGGACGCCTTCGGTGCGCCGCTCGATCGCGAGCTGAAGCCGGTGACGCCGGGCAAACGCGACGCGCGGCGCGTGGTCGTGCTGCAGGGACCGTACTGCGTCAGTTCGACGGAGGGCTTCCTCGCCATGATGCGCGCGCTGCCCGGCGTGACGACGATGGGCCTCGCCTCGCGCGGTGCGAGCGGCAACCCCGGGCGCTTCGACGTGGTGCCCGGCGTCTCGGTCTTCTCGTCGCGCTGGCGGTCGCTCCTGCTCGACGGGGATTGCATCGAGGGCAAGGGCGTCGCGCCGGAGATCGTCGTCGAGGGGTCGCACGCCAAGATCGATCTCACGCTCGAGCGCGCGCTGGTGGAGTTGGAGCGCTGACCGGGCGACGCAACGGCGTCGCGAGCCTCGGATCTGCGATCGCCGGCGCACGCCGCGTGACGCTGCTCACGTCTCTCGCGCGGTTCCCCGATACGATCTGACCGTGACCGTCCACGACGCCCCGACCGCGATCGACACCTCGAAGATGTCCGACGGCAAGCGCGCCGCTCTGGAGCTTGCCGAATCCGCGCGCACGCCGACGGGCGAGATGCCGTCGTTCGCGGGTCCGCTCTTCTTCGGCGACTACCGCTGGCCGCTCATCCACCCCTTCCCCGAGCCCCCGGCCGAGGCGCTGCTGCGCGGCAACGAGTTCCTCGGGAAGCTGACCGCCTTCCTCGACGACCACCTCGACGCCGACGAGATCGACCGCACGGGCGAGATCCCGGAGAGCGTGATCGACGGACTCCGCGCGCTCGGTGCGTTCGGGATCAAGATCCCGCGCGAGTTCGGCGGTCTCGGCCTCTCGCAGACGACCTACACGCAGGCGGCGATGATCGTCGGCGGCCGGTGCGCGAGCACGGCGGCGCTCCTCTCCGCGCACCAGTCGATCGGCGTGCCCCAGCCGCTCCTTCTCTTCGGCACGGACGAGCAGAAGAAGCGTCTCCTCCCGGGGCTCGCGAAGGGCGAGCTCTCGGCGTTCGCCATCACCGAGTCCGACGCCGGCTCGGACCCTGCGCGCATGACGACGCGCGCGGCGCTCTCCGCCGACGGCACGCACTACCTCCTCTCAGGCGAGAAGCTCTGGTGCACGAACGGCACGCGCGCGAAGTGGCTCGTCGTCGCGGCGAAGACGCCCGGGAAGCCCGGCGCCGACGGCCGTGTGCGGGACCAGATCACCGCGTTCATCGTGGACGGCGAGTCTCCGGGCGTCACCGTGCCGCACCGCTGCCAGTTCATGGGCATGCGCGCCCTCTACAACGCGGTCGTCCGTTTCGAGAACGTGAAGGTGCCGCGCGAGAACGTGCTCGGCGGCGAGGGCCGCGGCCTGAAGGTCGCGCTCACCACGCTGAACACCGGGCGTCTCACGCTGCCCGCCGCGTGCGTCGGTCTCTCGAAGGACTGTCTGACCATCACCCGGAAGTGGGCTGCGAAGCGCGAGCAGTGGGGATCGCCCGTGGGCCGCCACGCGGCGATCGCGGAGAAGATCGCGCGCATGGCGGCCGACCTCTTCGCCATGGAAGCGATGACTCTCCTGACGTCGGCGCTCGTCGACCGCCACGACACCGACATCCGCGTCGAGGCGGCCATGTGCAAGATGTGGGGCACCGAGGCGGCGTGGCGGATCGTCAACGACGCCGTTCAGGTGAAGGGCGGCCGCGGCTACGAGACCTCCGCATCGCTCGCCGCGCGCGGCGACGAGCCGACGCCGCTCGAGCGCTACGTCCGCGACAACCGCATCTACACGATCTTCGAGGGCTCCTCCGAGATCCTGCGCCTCTTCCTCGCACGCGAGGCGCTCGATCCGCACCTGAAGGTGGCGGGCGGCGCCCTCGACTCGCGCCTCGGGAAGGGACAGCGACTGCGCGCCGCGCTCAAGGCGGGCGCCTACTACGCGATCTGGTATCCGAGCCGGATGTTGCCGGCGCCGGGCGCTGGCGGGGACGTGGACCCGGCGATCGCGCGGCACGTCGCGTACTGCGCGCGGACGAGCCGCCGACTCGCGCGCCGGCTCTTCCGCGCGATGGCGCGCCACGGCACGGAGATCGAGCGCGAGCAGGTGCTCGTCGGACGGTTCGTGGACGTCGGCACGGAGATCTTCGCGCTCTCGGCGTCGTGCTCGCGCGCGCAGCAGCTCCTGTCGGGCGGCGCCGGGCGCGACGAGGTGCTGCCGGTGCTGGAACTCTTCGGCAGCATGACGAGGGAACGCGTCGAAGCCGCGTTCCGCGGCACGCGCACGAACCACGACGCCGCCGGCTACGCGCTCGCGCAGGACGTCCTCGCCGGCAAGCACGCGTGGCTCGAGGGGATCTCGCCCGCGTGACACGATGGACCAGGAATCCGCCTTCGTGGCCCTCGGCGTCGCCCTCGGCGTCGGCCTGCTGATCGGTTTCGAACGCGAACAGACGGCGGTGTCGGAGGACGCGCGAAGCGGTTCGACGCTGGGCGGTATCCGCACGTATCCCCTCGTGGCGCTCGCCGGTGCTCTCGCCTCGCTCTTCTCCCGCGAGATCGGAACGTGGTTCGTCGCACTCGCGTTCGCGACGCTGGCCGGGCTGATCGCGATCTCCTACGCCGACGACGTGCGCGCCGGACGCGAACGCGGGCTGACGTCGGAGATCGCGATGCTCGTGACCTTCGTGCTCGGGGCGCTCGCGCCGGCCGAGGGGTTGATCGCGCCGGCGAAGGACCGGGCGATCGTGCTGTTCTCGGTCGCTGTCGTGGTGTCGCTGCTGCTCTCGCTGAAGCCTGCGCTGCACGCGATCGCGCGCAAGGCGACGAAGAGCGACGTGTACGCGACGCTGAAGTTCCTCCTCATCGCCGTGGTCCTGCTGCCGCTCCTGCCCGACCGCACGTTCGGTCCGCTAGACGTGATCAACCCGTTCAAGATCGGCCTCCTCATCGTTCTGATCGCGGGCGTGAGCTTCGCGGGCTACGTGGCGGTGCGGGCACTCGGTCCGGGCCGCGGTCTCGGTCTCACCGGCCTGATCGGGGGACTCGTGTCATCGACGGCGGTGACGCTCGCCGCCGCGGGACGGGCGAAGCGGGAGCCCGCGCTCGCGCCGTCGTGCGCGCTCGCGATCGTCCTCGCGAACACCGTGATGGCGGTTCGCGTGTTCGTCGTCGCCGTCGTGGTGAACGCCGCCCTCCTGCGTCCGATGGCCTGGACGGTCGCGGGCCTCGTCGCCGTGGGCGTTGCGTCGAGCTTCGTCTTCGCGCGCCGGGCGAAGGGCTCGCGCACCGGCGCCGACGAACTCAACGTCGCGAACCCGTTCGAGCTCGGCTCCGCGGTGAAGCTCGGACTCCTCGTGACCGCCGTGCTCTTCGCAACCAAGGCCGCGTCGGTCCACCTCGGCACGGGCGGCATCTACGTGGCGAGCGTGCTCGCGGGCTGCACCGACGTCGACACCGTGTCGGTGTCGATGGCCGATCTCGCGAAGACCCAGATCGACGTGTCCGTCGCCGTCACGGCGATCCTCCTCGCCGTCGCCGCCAACACGGTCGTGAAGACCGCGATCGCAGCCGTCGCCGGCGGCCTGGCATTCGGTCGCCTCTTCGTGATCCCGTCGCTCGCCACGATCGCCGCCGCCGCGGCGGGCATCGTCTGGATCTGGATCTAGCGCGGCGGAACCGTCCCCGGCGAGCATCGGCGCCCGATGAGCGAACGGGTCCGCGTCCTCTACTCCGGCAACGTACAGGGCGTCGGCTTCCGCTGGCGCGCGGTGGACGCGTCGCGAGGTTCCGCCGTGACGGGCTTCGTCCGCAACCTGCCGGACGGCTCCGTCGAACTCGTGGCCGAGGGCGCGCACGAGGACGTCGAGCGACTGCTCGCGTCGGTGCGCGCGCGACTCGGCGACCTCATCGCGCGGGAGGACGCCGTCTGGTCGGCCGCTTCGGGAGAGTTCCGGGAGTTCTCGGTCCGTCGTTGAGGAGGCGCCGGTCGTTCAGGTCGATGACTTCCGGCAGCCCGAAGTCGGCCGCGGTGAATCCGCCGGAGTCGGTCGGCTTCTCGTGGACGTCCTCGACCGCAGGGGCGCCGCGGGAGAAGAACTTCCTCACGCGGGTCGTCTTCGCGCCGAGTTGCGTGACGCGGCGCGCGAGCCCGAGATCGTCGGTGACGACGAGAACCTGGCCCGCCTCGTTCGCGTCGCGGACGGCGTCCACGATCGAGTCGTCGGCTTCGCGCGACAGCGAGAACACGACCCGTACGCCGCGCACCTGCGACGACGCGAACTCGCCGCCGGGCGGGTGTCCGTCGAAGAACACCGTCGCGCCGGGCGTGAGATGCCGCACGCGTTCGCGGACATCGGCGATCAGCGCACCGCGATCGGCTTCGTGGTTCCCCGCGTCTACGCCGAGCACGCGGAGCGCGTTGTGCCCGTCGACGAAGACGATCAAAACCGCAGCGTGAACGTGAAGGGTGGGGACAGACGGCCGTCCGCTCGCCTCACGCGGATCTCGGCGGGCGGGGTCGGGGGCGGTTCGCCGTTGAACGGATCGACGAACGTGGCGAACGGGAACCAGTCCGTCGCGCTGCGCAGACGGCCGGCACCCGTCGACAGGGAGTCCTCGAGCGGCACGCCGTCGATTTCGATGCGCCCGCCGCGGCCGAGGTTCTTCGCGGTGACCAGCAGCCGGCCGCGGGCGTCGCGAGCGACGCGCGTGACCGCCGGCGGTGCCGTCGCCGTTGCGGGTCCCAGCGTCACCGCGAGGAACGCGAGGCACATCTCGTCCACCGTGCGCTCACCCCACGACACCGCGACCGGCGGCGAGTTCGGGTTCTTCGGGTTCGCGGCGGAGTTGTCGTAGACGGAGCGCAGGCGGACCCTCGTGCCCGCGGGCACCGGCACCGGGTCCGCGAACGTGTACGTGTCCTGCCAGTCGAAGTCCCAGTCGGGGATCTCGACGAGCCGTTGCTCCGTGCCGTCGGGGAGCAGGAGGTCGACTTCGATGCTGCGTCCGAGGAGGTGCATGTGCGGGAGGACCGCGAGCACCTCGCCGGAGAGCGTGACGAGTCCCCCGGTGAGTTCCGACGGATCGAACGTCGTCTCGACGACGTGAGCCGCGTCGCCCGCGGGGATCGTGAACGTGTCGTTCAGCACCGGCAGCAGGTAGATCGGCGTCGGACTCGGGTCCGGACTCTCGTGGAGTCCGATGACCGTGCGGTCCGTCACCTCCTCGTCGCCCGAGTGGTAGTGGCACTGCACAACGACCCAGTCGTCCTTCGCGAGGAGCATCGCGGTCCCGCGGGGCGAGAACGCCGGGCGATTGCCCGGCGCCCATCCGCCGAGGACGAGCGGTTGCGACGTCGCGGGGCCGCCGAAGCACGTGTAGCCAGGGCCCGGCTCAGCCGCGTCCTTCGCCGCGGACTCGCCGAGCGGGTCGAGGTACATCACCACGTGATGGAGCACGCTTCGGTTGCCGGGCTGGACGTCGATGCCCGAGATCCACACGTCGCGGCCGAACGGGTTCTTCACCGGCAGACAGCGGTACACGTCGCCGCCGCCCGCTGGCACCGTGAACGCCTCGCCGTAGTCGAGGACACCGTCGGGCTCTCCGAGAACCCAGCCCTCGGGGTAGACGAGCGGCTTCTGCTTGCGCGGCGGTTCGCCGATCGGGGCGCCCGCGTCGCGCCAGCGGCGGAGCACGTCGACTTCCTTCGGCGTGAGCCCGCGTTCGCCGACGAACTTCCCGATGCCGCGCGTCGGCCGCCACGGCGGCATGCGTCCGGCGTCGATCTCCTGCACGATCCCGTCGGCCCAGTCGTGCGCCGTCTGCGCGTCGTCGAGCGCCATCGGGCCGATGTCGCCCGCGTGGTGGCACGTGTCGCAGTGCTTGCGCAGGATGCGGTCGACCTGACCGTGGAACGTCGGCGCGGGCGCGGCGCGTCCCGCGAGAGCGACGGCGGCGACGGAGAGCGCGAGGAGCAAGCCGGCGAGTCGCATGGCGGGAACGGTATCACCCTCCGAACGTGCGGGCCAGGGAGGCGGGCGACGCGAGCGGGCGCGCGGCCTCGAACTCGAAACGTCTACGTCGTCGCGGCGCCGCCCGTAGACAGGCCCTCGCTCCGCCGCTTGAGCCCGTCGATCTCCATCGTCAGGTAGCGCTCGGTGATGGGCCGTATCCACGGCGCCATCAGCGCGTTGAGCCATCCGAACTGCTCGATCCTGAGCGTCGCGACGCTCCCGCCGCGTCCGTCGTCCGCGACCTCGTGCGTCCCGACCGCGCCGCCGCCGAACCCGTGCGTCTCCCACGTGAACAGGCGCCCCGGCTCGACGGCCGTCACGCGCCAGACCATAGCCGGGAACTTCGGCTGCTCGATCCGCGCGCGCGTGCCGACCGCGAGCGGCCCCGCGTCGAGGAGACGGACCCGCGTGATCGACTCCGTCCACTCGTACCAGCGCTCGACGTCGGCGATGACGGCCCAGACCCGGGCGGGCGGCGCGGCGATGGCGACGGTGCGGGTGATCTTCATGGCGGAATCGTAGGCGGCGCGGGCGGCCGCTCGGAGACGTTCTCCGGAGGCCCGCCGCGCAGGTCGGGAGTCGCCGGGACATGCTTCCGCACCTGCGGAGCGCGTCCACTGGCCTTCACCTCGGCTCGAGGGGTGATAGCCTCTCGCGCATGACGCCCAGCAGCGCGCAGGCCACGAAGTCACGCCCGAAGAAACCCACCAAGAAGCGGCGGCGTGAATCCGACGCGGCGCTCGAACGGCGCCTCCGGCCGGTTGTCCGCAAGCTCCTCGACGAGATGCTCGGTGACCGGCTGGACTACGCCGCGTCGGAGGCGGCGCTCGCGGATGGCGCGCCCATCCCGGCCGCCGAGGTCTGGAAGCGGCTCGGGATCTGAACCGACACGCACCGCTTGGACTACGCCGTCTTCCTGCAGCCACGAGCGGTCAAGTCGCTGTCGAAGCTCTCGCGCGACGTCCAAGTGCGCATCAAGCGCGCGATTGTCGATCTCGCCCGCGCTCCACGGCCGCACGGCGCGAAGAAGATGGAGGGCGAGCGGGACACCTGGCGCATTCGCGTCGGCGAGCACCGTGTGATCTACGTGCCGGACGATGTGAAGCGGACGGTCGTCGTGACGGTGATCGGCCATAGGCGAGACGTGTACCGGCGCTGAGTTGGCGGGGGGCATTGATGTCCGAGGAGTCAGACGCCGCCGAGACCGAGCGGGCCTTCGACTCGTTCCGCCGGGAGATCCTCGCTCTGCCGGACTACGAGGCGGGCGGGTGGGAACTGATGGAACGAATCGAGGCCTGGTCGCATGCCTGGCCGGGCCACGTCGAGACCGCCGGCTGCGACGACCACGGCTGCGCTTCCTCCGACCTCTGGCCGATCTGTCATCGATGGAGCAACGGGGTGAACACGGCCGTGAGCATGCTCCACGTCCCGCAGTGCCACGGCAACGCCTGGGAGCCGTTTCGACTCTCGATGGGCGCGCTGACGAGGTTCCACGAAGCGCTCGTCTCCCCGCCGGCCGCGGCGGAGCGGCGTCTCGAGAAGGGACGGCCGGGGATCAAGGACTGGCTCACGGCAAACGTCACGATCGTGCGAGGCCTCTCCGTGACCTTCAACTGGAAGCTCGATCAAACGCTGATCAGCGCGTGGGTCAGCGGACCTCCGGAGAGTGGCTCATCGTTTCTTCTCTATCCCGAGCACCTGCCCGGGTTGATCGAAGCCCTGCAGCGCACGCGACAGGAGATCGAGCCGAGCGACAGCAAGTGATCTCAACAGGCCCGCACCGCGGTCCTCGCCGTAGATCCACCGAGCGATCCGCACGAGCACCTCCGCGCAACGCAATGTCGGAGGCGACGGAGGTCCTGCGGTGCCGCCGGCGCGCCTCGGCTTCACCCCGCGCGCAACGGCAGCACGACCTCGCGGACGAACTGCGCGACCGGGATCGCCTCCACGCCTTCGGCCATCCGGAAGCGTTCGCCCGACGGGATGACGACGTACGTCCGCCGGCACCCGACGTCCGCGATGGCGGTGCGCAGCCCCTTCTCCATCTTCGGCGCCGTCGTCAGCTTCACCTCGACGCCGATGCGCTCGCCGCGGACGGTCAGCACGAGATCCATCTCGACACCCGTCTGCGTCCGGTAGTACGCCGCCTCCACGCGATCGCCGAGGAGTCCCAGCGTCTGCTCGACGACGAAGCCCTCGAACGACGGCCCGGCGACCGGGTGGCCGAGGACCGCGTCACGATCCGGCAGTCCGTGCAGCGCGTGGAGCACACCGCTGTCCTTCACGTACGTCTTCGGCGACTTCACGAGCCGCTTGCCGAGGTTCGCGACGTACGGGGGGAGCTGCCGGACGAGGCACGCGTCGGTCATCGCGTCGAGGTAGCGACGGATCGTCGGGAGCGACACGCCGAGACTCGACGCGATCTTGGAGCCGTTCCACGTCTGCGCCTGACAGTGAGCGAGCATCTTCCAGAACCGGCCCGTCGTCGTCGCGGGCACGCGCACGCCGAGCTGCGGCAGGTCGCGCTCGATGTAGCTGCGGATGAAGGCGTCGCGCCACACGAGACTCTCGGCGTCGCTCGCGGCGAGGAAGCTCGGCGGATACCCGCCGCGGATCCAGAGCCGCCGCGCGGCGTCGTCGTCTCCCGGCAGCACGACCTCGAGCACGCCGAACGGAGGAAGCTCCACGTAGTCGATGCGTCCCGCGAGGCTCTCGGAGGTCTGCGCGAGCATCGAAGGCGCCGCGGAGCCGAGGACGAGGAACCGTCCGGGAGCGCGCTGCTCGTCGATGAGTCCGCGCAGCGTCGCGAAGATCTCGGGAAGGTGCTGGACCTCGTCGAGGACGACGAGACGGTCCGCGAGCGGACGCAGGTATCCCGCCGGGTCGGCGAGCTTCGCGCGGTTCTCCTCGAGTTCGAGATCGAGGTAGACGCCCTTCGGTTCGTGCCCGGCGAGCAGTCTCTTCGCAAGGCTCGTCTTACCGACCTGTCGGCTGCCGACGAGGGCGACCGCAGGGAATTGGCGGAGGCGGGATTCGAGGAGGGCGGCCCAGGGGGCACGATCGAGCATGGTTGTAAATCTAACGCGGCGCGTTAGATTTACAATCCAATGGCTAGCGGACCGAGCCTGAGCCGAACTTGGCGGCGATCTCGGGCGGCACGACTCCGAGGACAGCCCGACGGATGCCCTCGACGTCCGA
>JANNHP010000216.1:0-10049 GCA_031404455.1 Planctomycetia bacterium
CCCGCGCAGTCGAGCCAGTCGTCGTTGCCGCCGAGGTCGAAGCAGAAGGCGGTGCGGTTCGTGTGGCGCGTGTTCCCGCGGCCCCAGATCTCGATGCGGCCGGCGGGCGTGTCCTTGGCGATGAGGAGGCCCTCGCGGCCGTCGGCCTCGGCCGCCTTCGCGAGCGACCGGATGAACGGACCGTCGAAGAGGAGATTGGTCGCAAGCCACGCAGGGGGCACCAGCGCCTGCCGATCGACCCTCGCGAGGAGCGCGATGAGCCTCCGGTTCGTCCTCTCACGCGCAACGTTGGAATCGTCGTACAGGTACTCGCCCTCGTTGATGCGGTCCGTGAGTTGATGGAACTCCTTCGCGACGAACTCGCGCTCCTCGGGCGTCCACGCTGCGGCGGCGGCGCGGCACAGCTCCGTCAGCTGCTGCACATGACGCGCGGCCGAATCGACGAGTTCGTCGAGCGTGACCCCGAAGTACTCGCCCTGGGGCCTCGAACTCAGCGGGGCCCTGTGTCCTGCGGCGACATCCGCAGACAACGCCGAGTCTCTCGCGACCACGTCGGTGATCGCCCGCGCAATCCCCTCGTTCGCCGCGAGATCGAGATGCGCCTGCGTCACCTCCCTCAGCCGGAACGAGTCCGTGTTCGACGAGTGCTTCCGGTTCCGCGCGATCACGTCCGCATACCGCGCCTCGCCGTGATCCAGCGCGACAGCGTCCGCGATCAGCTTCGCGACGGCATCGTCGTGCGGCACGGGCGCGAGCCAATCGGCGGGCGTCGTCAGCGAGTTGTACGGCGGCGGCTTGCGACCGAGCCGGACGGTCATCTCCCGCACGCCCTCGCCCTCGCGCCACACCTTCACCTGCGCGTCCGAGTCGACCGGAAGCTGGAGCAGACGGTTACGCAGCGTGCCGATCGCGTCGTCGTCCGTGGCGGCGAACGAGACGCCCGCGAACTCGACGACCACGTCGTTCGCGCGAATCCCGGCCGCCTCCGCGCCGCCGCCCGGCGTCACGCCGTGGACGCGCGGCCCCTTCGCGAACCCGGCGTCCGGCGGGAGCGCGCGGACGCCGACGTATCCGGTGACGTCGAACGCGGCCTTGTCGTCGGGGGACGGGTCGAAGGGGAGTTCGCGCGGCGGTGGCGCGGGCGGCGGCGGTTCGAGCGAGGCGGCGGGCGTGTCGTCCTCGAACGGGTCGTCCGGGTCGTACCCGGAGACGTGCTGGTTCGTGAGCTTCCGGAGCCGCTCGTGCTCGTCGTCCGAGGTGCAGGCGCACAGCGCAGCGAGGACGACGACGCACACTACGGAGAGACTGCGGAGGACGTGCATCGCGCAACGTTAGCGCGCCGCGCCGTCCGAGTCGTGCGCCGACCGCCGCTCCTACTTCCGCGCGCTGCGTCCGCTCCGCCGGATGCTCCGCATGAACTCCTTCGCGGCCGCGGCGTGGACGTCGTCGGACTCGAAGTCGCCCGCCGGCGCGACGAACTCGGCGATGTAGGTGAGCGGGACGTCGTCCTCCGCGACCCACGCGTACCACGCGCGGTACTCCATCACGCCCGTTGCGACATCGACGCCGACCGAACGCCCGGACCAGCGCGCCGGTCCGGCCACCGTCCTCGCGGGACGACGACTCCGCGTCTCCTGCCAGTCCGCCACCGAGCGCCTCGAGTCCTCGAAGAGACCCGTGATGAACTCCTCGACCTCGGAGACGAGCACCGATTTGCCCCAGTGCTTCAACTGGTACGAGTACTTGGACGTCGTCTGTCCATCCCGCAGGTAGTGCGGGTGGCTCTGGATCGAGACCCGCAGAAGACGCGCCTCGCGAGAACCCGGGGCCGCCTGCTGGACGGCCCGGAAGGCGACGGTCCACGTCCCGGGCGCTGCGTCCTCGTCCGGCGCCACGGTCCACGACGTGACCGTCCACTTCGCAGAGTCCGCGAAGAACCGTCCGTCCGGGAACCGGTGCTTCGCGGCCGGGGCGGGCGTCGCGATCGGGGACGGCGCGGTCGGCGTCTCCGCGCGGTCGCAGGCCGGGAGCAGCGCGAACCCGACGACGAGCAGCAACGACCACACCGCGACGCTCTCGGCGTAGTTCGGGGACGGTCCTGACTTTCGGACTTTCGAGCCCATGGTTGGGGACGGACCTTACTTTCGGACTTTCGGGGACGGTCCTGACTTTCGGACTTTTCCCGGCCTGAGGCGCCGCCCCTCGGCAGACCGTCGGGAGAAAGTGCGAAAGTCAGGACCGTCCCCTACCGTCCCGCCCCGTGCCCGCGCCCCCCGTCTTCCGCCCCGACGACGACGTCGCACGAGACGTCGCCGCACGCTTCGGCACGCCGGCGTACGTCTACGACGAGACGACGCTCGCCGCGCTCGCGAAGCTCGTCACCGGGTTCGCGGCGCCGTACGGACTCGTTCCTCGCTTCGCGGTGAAGGCGAACCCGTCGCGCGCCGTGCTGCGGATCTTCGACGCGGCCGGCCTCAGCTTCGACGCGAGCACGGTGTGGGAGGCGCGGCGCGTCGTCGCCGCGGGCATCGCCGCGTCGAAGGTGCAGTTGACGACGCAGTTCCTAGCGGACGACTTCGTCGATCTCGTCCGACTCGGCGCGAGCGTGACGGCGTGCTCCCTCTCGCAGATCGATCGCTTCGGACGCGAGTTTCCCGGCACCGACATCGGTGTCCGCATCAACCCGGGCCACGGCAGCGGCGGCAACAACCGCACGAACGTCGCGGGCCCGAACGCGAGCTTCGGCATCTGGCACGAGCACCTGGCCGCCGCGCGTGAGACCGCGGCGAGGCACGGGCTGACGATCCGCTGGGCGCACCACCACGTCGGCTCGGGCGGCGATCCGGCGAAGTGGGCCGCGATCGCGAAGACGACGCTCGCGCTCATCGACGAGCTCCCCGACGCCGAGACCGTCAACCTCGGCGGCGGCTTCAAGGTCGCGCGCGTCGAAGGCGAGACTCAGAGCGACCTCGCCCTCGCCGCGCGCGAGGCGACCTTGCTGCTCGAGGCGTTCGCGAAGCGCACGGGACGCAAACTCCGCCTCGAGATCGAGCCGGGAACGTTCCTCACCGCGAACGCGGGGGCGATCATTGCGCGCGTCGTAGACGTCGTCGATACCGGCCGGAGCGGCCACGTCTTCGTGAAGCTCGACGCGGGCATGGCCGAGATCCTCCGTCCGTCGCTCTACGGCGCGCAGCACCCGATCCGGTTCGTCGCGGCCGACGGACACGCGCCCGGCGAGACGCGCCCGCTGCTCGTCGTCGGACCGTGCTGCGAGTCGGGCGATCTCTTGACGCCCGCGCCCGGCAACCCCGAGGACCTCGGCGAGCGTGCGCTTCCCGTGCCGCGGATCGGCGACCTCGCGGTCGTCGGGGGCGCGGGCGCGTACTGCGCGTCGATGGCGGCGAAGAACTACAATTCCATCCCCGCCGCGCCCGAGATCCTCCGCCGCGCGGACGGCGCGCTCGCGCTGGTCCGCCGCCGCCAGACGCTCGACGACGTGCTCCGCGAAGAGGGGTGACACCGGACCACTCCTCGGTAGGGGCAATGGCGCCGGGCCGTACGGGACCGTCCCGTGGACGGTCCCGCGGCGCCCCCTGTGTCCGCCCGCCGTCGATCGCCGCGCGGTGCGGGGCGGGCACGGGGGCCCGCCCCTACCGAGAATGCGCCTTGCCATCTCGTGGCATGACAGCCGCTCTTCGCCCCCTCTCAATCTGAGACGCCGGGCGTCCGATGAGAGAGCCGACATGGACTGCCCTCTTTGCGGTGCGGAAAACCTCCTCGGCGCGCGACTGTGCGTCGCGTGCGGCGCCAACATGCTGTCCGCGCCGCCGCCGCAGTGGGCGGGCGGCGACGCCACGCTGACGCAGGCGCCGTTCTCGGAGATGCCCACCGAGTCGAAGCTCCCGCGCGTCGCGGCCGAGATGCTCAACGTGCCCGCGCCGCCCGCAGAACCGGCGAGGGACCCGGCGGCCGAGGGCGCGCCGATCCAGGCGGTCTGCCGCGTCTGCTGGCAGGGGTTCGACCGCCGCTCCGAGGAAGCCGGCACGCCGATCTGTCCCGACTGCAGCCAGTTCGCGCCGACGGGCGGCGGCGACGCGGGCACCAACGACGTGCAGTTCCACCCGGCCACGCAGGAGCAGGAGGGCGTCGATCCGCGCGCCGGCGGCGCGATCCGCAAGAAGAGCGCCACGGTCCGGCGATCGTCGCTGCGGGCCGGCCCGATCGTGGCCGTCACCTGTCTCACGGCCTGCCTCCTGTGCCTCGCCGTCGTCATGTACGTGCGGCGCGAGAAGGACCCGGCGGCCGAGTTCATGGCGAACGTCAAGCTCGAAGAGGGCTCGTTCGTCGTCGCGCCGTCGAAGGTCGGCGTGGTGCGCCTCGAAGCGACGCTGAACGTCGCGCTCCAGCACGAACTCGTCCGCGCGAGCTTCTCGAGCCGCCTCGACGAGGTCCTCAACGTGCAGCAGCGCAGCGTGCAGACGTGCGACGTCGCCTGGTCCCGCGACGACCCGCGCGGCATCGTGATGGACTCGGCCGTCGAGTGCCGCGTCGCCGCGCAGACGGGCAGCGACGGCGGCGACGACGCCCGCGAGGCGAAGCTGTATCCGTGGGAGGGGTTCGTCGAGCGGACGCAGCTCATCATCCCGCCGGGCGCCTGCGCGCAGCGGACCGACGGCGAACCGACGATCTGCGGGCGCGACGTGACGCCGTGCCTGACCGTGCGCGAGATCGGCGCGCCCGCGGGCGTCGTCGCGCCCGGCACGTCGTGGAAGTCGCCGGTCACGCTGCCGTTCCTCGTGGGGCGCAACGGGGGCCTGCGCGCCGCCGTCTTCCCGTGCGACGTCACCTACCACGGCCGCATTGTGCAGAATGGCATCCACTGCCAGTTGTTCGTCCTCGCTGGGTCCGCGCCGTCGCGCGTCGCCGAGGTGGTCGAGGACATGAACCGCGGCGCCGGAAACGTGCGCGGCGTGCTCTTCTTCGAGACGAAGACCGGCCTGCTCTTCCAGGCGCGCCTCACCGCAGACGTCTCCGCGTGGCTCGAGAAGGGCCGCGTCGAGGACCGCGTGCACGTCGAGGGGACGCTCGACATCGTCCGGAGATGAAGGGGACGGATCTGACTTGAGTACTTGTTCGGCGCGAATGGACGGCGCATTCGACAAGTCGTGCTCGCCGAACAAGTACGCAAGTCAGGTCCGTCCCCGGGCTCGAGTCAGGTCCGTCCCCGGAGATCCCCGAGTCACTTGATGTTGAGCGACACCTTCTCCAGCACCGGGAGGAGTTCGCCGAGCGACGCGTGGTCGGACTGCTGCTTGCCGATCTTCGCCCAGGCGAGGCGCCCCTTGCGGTCGACGACGAACCACGCGGGCGAGGGCTGCCACTCGCCGCCCGCGATCACCTGCTTCGCCACGCCGTAGGCCGACGCCGCGCGCGCCGCGGGGTCCGACGCGAAGACCATGTACGGGAGAGTCATCTTCGCGGCCCAGATCGCGGTGCGCTCGCGCTCGTGCGGATCGACGACGATCACCTGCACGTCGAGACGCTCGAACCGCTCCTTCTCGATCGTCATGCGCTGCAGCACCTTCTCGCCGAGGACGTCGCGGTCGCCGTGCGTGAAGACGATCACCACGACCTTGCCCCTGTACGGGCCGAGGTTGACGGGCTTCGCCGCGGACGGCAGCGCGAGGTCCGGCGCGTCCTCGCCGATCACGGCCGCTCCGAACTTCGCGCGCGCGGCTTCAGCGAACTCCGCGCGGAGACTCGCCACGTCCCACTTCGCGCCCTTCAACTGGCGCCGCGCGAGGCCCACGACGAATCCGATGTCCGCGTCGCCTCCGGGCGTCTGCTGCGCCTCGACGGCCGCGAGCGAACCTTCGCCGCCGGCGCGCGCGAGCGCCTCGATCATCGCGATCCGCGCGAGCTTGTCCTTCTCCACCGCGAGGGCGGCAACGAGACGCGGCGCGGACTTCGTGTCGGCGACGAGGCCGAGCGCGCGCGCCGCGACGGCGCGGACGAAGCGGTCGGGATCCGCGAGGAGCGCTTCGAGCGCGGCGGCGTCCCTCGCGTCGAGCGACGCGAGCGCCGCTTCGGTCTTCACGCGCTGCTGCCATCCCTCGGGCGCCGGATCGGCCCGCACCGGCTTGCACCGGTCGCCCCACGGGACTCTGCGGAACGCCTCCAGCGACTCCGCGACGGCTGCGGGGAGCTTCGCCTCGTCGGCGGCGAGGGCTGTGACGGCGAACGCGGCGACGACGAGGACGACGCGAGGGACGAGTCGCATGACGGCCTCCGAGGGAGGGACCCGCATCTCTCATCGGCGGCCCCCCGGACCGGGTTGAGCCGCGTCGATCCGGAGCGTCGACCGCAGAGGACGCCGACGGAGTCGCGCGCCGACAACCAGAGCTCGCCCGCTGCGGGCGGCCGCGACCCCGACCACGCCAACCGCGACCTCTTGGAGCACCTCCGCGCGGGCAAGGAAGCCGTCTGGGACGTGAGGGTTCAGGTATGCGGGTGGCCGACGCGGACTACGGACGTCGCGTCGAGGCGGCGCTCGGATCGCTTCCTCGCTCCCGGGGCGGCACGGCATCGCGCCCGCCGCCCCGGCCCGGACGTAGACTCCGCGGCGCATGCGCCGCTACGGCCTCGACGTCACCCTCACCCTCGGCCGCCGCACGGGGATCGGCCGCGTCGTCGCGGAACTGGTCGCGGGCGTTACGCCGCTCCTCGCCGAGGACGAGTCGCTGACGCTCCTCGCGCGAACGTTCCGGCTGAACCCGGCGCTCGGAGTGAGCCACGCGTCGCTCCACTGCGCCGCGTCGATGCCTCGTGTCCGCGTGGTGCGCGTTCCGCTGCCGAGCCGGATGATCGCCGGGACCCCGGTCGAGCGGTTCACGGGGCCGCTCGACGTGATCCACGGCCCGAACTCGGCGCTGCCGGCGACGCGAGACGCCCGCGGAGTCTTGACGATCCACGACCTCGGCCCGCTGCGTCATCCCGGGCACCTGCCGCGGCGCCTCGCGTCCGACTTCCGCCGCGGCGTCGCGGATGCCGCGAAGCGCGCGGACCGGATCGTGACCGTGTCCGACTTCACCGCGGGCGAGGTCGTCGATCTGCTCGGCGTGCCGCGCGGACGGATCGAGACGATCCGGCCGGGCGTGTCCGCGGCCTTCGCAGAACCGGGCGACGTCGGGGAGGACCGTCGCGTCCTCGCCGCGCGGCACGCGATCGTCGGCCCGTTCCTGCTCTTCGTCGGGACGACGAACCCGCGGAAGAACCTGCCTCGTCTCCTCGAAGCGTTCGCGGCGGCGCGCACGACGGCGCGACTCCCCCACCGGCTCGTGATCGCGGGCGACCGCGGCCACGACGACGTCCGCGCGGCGGTCGCCGAGCGGGGTCTCGGCGACGCGGTGCGCATCGCGGGCTACGTCGAGGAGGCGGATCTCCCTCGTCTCTACCGCGCGGCCGGGGCGCTCGCGTTCCCGTCGCTCTACGAGGGCTTCGGCCTCCCCGTGCTCGAGGCGATGGCGGCGGGCTGTCCGGTGCTCACGTCGTCGACGTCGAGTCTTCCGGAAGTCGCGGGCGATGCCGCGGTGCTCGTCGACCCGGCATCGACGGACGCGATCGCCGACGGACTCGTCCGCATCCTCACGGACGCGGCGTTGCGCGAGCGTCTCGTCGCAGCGGGGCGCCGTCGCGCGGCGCAGTTCTCGTGGAGGCCGTTCGCCGAGCGGCACCTCGCGATCTGGCGCGAGCTCGCTCGTCCCGGCGCGGCGCCGCGCCGATAGAAGCGATGTCATGGCAGAACTCCGCCTCGCGATCGTGATCCTGACCTGGAACGGCCGGGACGACACACTCGCGTGCCTCAGGTCGCTGCGCGGCGAGGTCGGCCCGGGCGACGCGGTGATCGTCTGCGACAACGGGTCTACGGACGGCACCGAGGCCGCGGTCCGCTCCGCGCACCCGTGGGTCGAGTTCATCCAGAACGGCGGGAACGTGGGCTTCGCCGCGGGCAACAACCCGGGTCTGCGCGTGGCGCTCGACCGCGGCTACCGCTGGGCGATGCTCCTCAACAACGACACGACCGTCCCCACTGGGACGCTCGACGCGCTCGTCGCGCACGGCGACGCGCATCCGTCGCTCGGCGCCATCCAACCACTCCTCGTCAGCGCGGCGGACCCGACGCGCATCGACAGCGCCGGGCACCAGCTCTTCCGCTGTCCGGGAGCCATCGACGCGCTGATGGGCCTCCCCATCGCGGCGGCGCCGCGCGAACCGACGGAAGTGTTCGGCGCGTGCGGGGCGGCGGCGCTGCTTCGCGCTGACGCGCTTCGGCGGGCAGGCCCTCTCGACGAGGACTACTTCGTGCTGAACGAGGACGTGGACCTCATGTTCCGCATCCGCCTCGCCGGGTACGACGTCCACCTGCTGCCCACCGTGCGGGTCCTGCACAAACGCGGCATCTCCGCGGGCGGACGCAACCGTCGCGCGGCGCTCTGGCGCCGGTTCCAGATCCAGCGCAACAACGTCGGCATGGGCCTGCGCTACTGGCCCGCGCGCTGGCTGCTGCTCGCGTCGCCGCTCCTCCTCGGACGGTTCGTGCAGGCGCTCGTGCTGTCCTGCGTGCTGCCGGGTCAGAGCTTCTTCGGCATGTGGCGCCGAAGTTGGGCGATGAGGAAGCGGTGCCGTCCGAAGATGGCCGAGCGGGGGCTCGACCGGTGGTTCGTCGTCAGACTGCGCGCCACCAGCCGTCCGCCCGCTGCTTGATCGGCTTCGCGGGGACGCCGACCGCGGTGCAGTTCGGAGGAAGGTCCCTCGTCACGACTGCTCCCGCACCGACGACGGACCACTCGCCGATCCGCACCTTCTGGATGATCGAGGCGCCCGTTCCGATGTCGCAGCCCGTGCCGACGTGGACGTTCCCCGAGACGTTCACGCCGGGCGCGATCGTGACGAAGTCCTCGAGCACCACGTCGTGCGCGACGGTCGAACCGATGTTGAGGTGCACGTGGTCCCCGAGGCGGACGTTGTTCGTGACCACGACACCCGCCGTGATCACGACGCCTGCCCCGATCGCGACCCGCTTCGTCACGACCGCGCGCGGATGAACGACCGATGTGAACCCGAGTCCGCGCTCCCGGCATCGATCGACGAGTCGGCGGCGCACGGCCGTCGAACCGATGCCGCAGACGACGCTCGCACCGCGGCGCGCCGGATCCCCCTCGAACCAGTCGAATCCGCCGAGGCAGGGCCGGCCGTTGACGTCGCGGCCCCAGTCCGACTCGACCTCGGAGACGAAGCCGAGGATCTCGAAACGGCCGGGCGCCGCGACGTTGCAGGCCTCGAACACGTCGAGCACGTCGCGCGCGTGCCCGCCAGCGCCCAAGATGACGACGGGAACGGTCATCGCCACATGCTAACGGTCGCCCGACCAGTACGGCGCCACCACCTTCACGTCGCGCCGCTCACGGTAGTGCTTGCAGACCACGCGGTCGACGAAACCCATCCGCACTCCCGCGTCGCGCATGCGCGACCACACGTTCCAGTCGCCGGGCTCGTCGAGTCGCCACGAGCGGATGTCGTGGCGGAGTTTGATGCGCGACGACCAGAGGATCGACGCGTGGATGATGTGTCCGTGGGCGAGCGGTTCGGCGCCGCAGAGTTTCCACGTCCCGTCGGCCTGCTCCATCTCCGCGATGCCCCACGCGAACTCGAGCGACCGAGAACGGCATGCGTCGAGCAACGCCTCCACGTGATCGGGAGTGAACTCGTCGTCGTCGTCGAGCGGCGCGATCCACTCGCCCCGCGCGATCTCGAGCGCGTGGTTCATCGGCGCCGTGCCAGCGACCATCCAGCGGAGCATCGGGTCTGCCGGGTACCTGCCGCGCTCGGGCAGGTTGACGAAGCGGACGCGCGGGTCCTTCACGGAGAGCACCGCCTCGGCCGTCGCGTCGTCGCACCTGTCGCCGACGACGACGACTTCGAGGTTCTCGTGGGTCTGCGCGAGCGCCGACGCGATCGCGCGGTCCGCGACGAGGCGTCCGCGGTTG
>JANNHP010000217.1:0-6686 GCA_031404455.1 Planctomycetia bacterium
CCCACATCGCCGAACGGATGTCGACCCACTATCTGGGCGCCTACCTTGCCGGCGAGGTCTGGTACTGCCCCGACATCGGCCTGGTCCTGGAGCCACGGAACTGGATCCCCCTGCAAACGTCACTAACCTGACGGCGATGACGCATGCGTCGCCCCTACAACCGCGCGGGGCACGCGTCGTTCCGTGGTCGTCCGCGCCCGCTACTTCGCGAGGAACGACCGCCCGTCGGGGTCCGGCCCGCTGAGACCGTAGAGCGACAGCACCGACGGGTTGACGTCGACGACGCCGGGCGTCGCCGTCTCCGAGAGCGGCAGCGACGAGAAGAGGATGCCGCCGCAGTGGCTCGGGTCCACCGAGCAGTGGTCTCCGCTCCAGCGGAACTTGTTGTCGGTGATGACGTCGTCGTCGATGGAGCCGAGTGCGGTCTGCCAGCTCACCCGGTAGCCCGACTCGAAGCCGACGACGATGTCCGGCGCCTCCGCCGCGCGCGCGCCGTGGTAGAGGTCCTTTCCGCGGTAGACCTTCGCGACGACCTTCGAGCCGTCCTTGTCGCGGAGCGCGTAGAGCTGCGCCTCGATCGTGTCGAGAACCTTGTCGGCGTCCTTCGGGTCGACGGCGCCGAGCACCTCGCGGCCCTTCAGGTTGAGGTACAGGTTGCCGAGGCCCATCGCATAGGCCTTCGTCTCTCCCCACTTCACGTCCTCGAAGAACTTCCCGCCTGCCTTGACCTTCACCCCCTCCTTCCCCGGGATCAGGTCGCCGACGCCCTTCGGCCCAGCGTTCCCGCTCCTCACCTGCAGCCCGCCCGCGCAGAGGAGGTTGTTCAGGTTGACGCCGCGGCGGAACGGCGCAAAGCCGTGGTCGGAGATGACGAGCACGCGTGTCTCCGGCCCGCACTTCGCGACGACCTCGCCGACGAGGCGGTCCATCTCCACGTACGACCTGTCGATCTCCGGGCCGAACTCCTTCGCCGCCACGGGATCGTGACGCGGCGACTTCGGGTCGATGTGACGCCAGAACGCGTGCTGCACGCGGTCGGGCTCGCTGAACATCGCGAAGAGAACGTCCCAGTCCGTGCGCTCGAGGCGCTCGAAGAGACGCTTCTCGCGTCCCTTGCGGATGATGTTGAGGTGCGTGAGGAAGTCGCGGTCGGCGAGCAAGTCGTCCTTCACGGGGTTCGTCAGCTCGGGCCAGCCGATCGTCTCGAACGGGCCGTTCGCGTGCGCGAGGTCCTTCGCGAACTGCATGGGCGACGCGATCTGCACGTTCGGCGGAAGTTCCCCAGCGTCGAACTGCACCGGCGCGGCGAAGAGCACGAACGGGATCCACGGCTCGCCGGTCGCCGTCGGCGCGGAGCCGGCGGACTCGAGCAGGAACCTGACGCGGCCGTGGATCTTCACGATCGGCGACACCGTGAAGACGACCGGCACGAGGTCGCTCCAGACACCGGGAGCGAGGTGCACGACGACGCCTTCCGCCGTCGTCAGCTTCGCGCCCTTCGTCATCTCGATCTCGACGGCGATTCGCGCCGTCGTCTGGCTCGCGAGCTTCAGGACGTCCTCGGCCGTCTCGCTCGCGCGCCGCTTCATCGGCGTCCAGTGGAACGCGGCTTCGCGCTTGTACTTCTCCTCGTCGGCCGCCTTGTACGCCGCCGCGACCGCGTCCGGGTCGGCGCGCGGGTTCGGCGGGCCGGGGAGCACGAGGTCGAACTTCTTCGTCCCCGGCTCGACGAACCACGAGACGCCGCCGGTCTCCGTGTGAGCGGCCGTCGACGGATCGTTCGTCCACGTGGCGAACGTGCCCCAGGTGCCCTGGATGTCCGGGACGCCGAGGCCCGAGAGGCAGCACCCGCACGACATCTCGTCCGCGGGGAAGGAGAGCGGCGCCTCGAGCGCCACGCAGCGCACGCCCGCGCGGTCGAGCGTCACCCAGAACGGCTCGCCGCTGCGGAGGTTCTTCGCGTACGGCACGCTCGTCGGGACCCACGCGAGCACGACGTACGCCGCGCACGCGAACACCGCCGCGACGCCGGTCATCGTCCCCTGGAGGAGTCCCTTCGGACGCTTCGCGCGGCGCTCGCCCGCGTAGAGCGCCAGGATCACGCCGACGCCCGCCGCCGCGCCGACGGCGCCCGCGCCGCAGATGAGCAACGCGCGCCCCCACATCGGGATCACGTCACGCTGCACCGGTTCGGCGAGGCCGATCTGGATGGAGACGCCGTGCCGCGTCGGCACGCGCTTCAGGAAGTCGTAGATCCCGGTCTTCCCCGGGTTCCAGCCCGTCGCGATCGACGCCCACGACACCGGCGACTGCGCCGGGTTCGACGTGGCGAGCCGCGAGTAGCCGCCGCGCTTCGCGAGCGCCGCGAGGTTCGGAAGCTTGCCCTCCGCCATCAGCATCTCGGTCCGGTCGGCCGCGGCGCCGTCGAAGCCGAGGACGACCGTCCGCGGTGGGGCCGCGCGCACGGGGTCGCCGGAGAGGGCGAGAGCGATCAGCGCGCCCGCCACGGCGGCGGGCACTGCGAGGAGGAGTCGTCGTTTCATCGTGCCCGCAGCCTAGCCGGGGACGGTCACGCGTCGATCTCCGAACGCGGGCTGGGCGCGGCGGACGATCGCCCCGAGTGCTAGACTCCGCGCCGGAGCGAACCCATGGCCCGCGCGAAACGACCCGCTGAGAAGACGAGGCACCGCCGCACCGCGCCGCGGGGCAAGGTCGTCAGCGCGGAGTTCCCCCGCATCACGGTCCACCCCGGACGGATGAGCGGCAACCCCTGCATCCGCGACCTGCGCGTCACGGTCGGCAACGTCCTCAACTGGTTCGCGGCGGGCCACACCGAGGGGCAGATCCTCGCCGAGTTCCCGTTCCTCGAAGTCGAGGACCTGCGGGAGGCCTGCGCGTTCGGCGCGTGGCTGGCCGAGCGGCGCGGGAGTCTCCAGCCGACGGCATGAAGATCCTGATCGACGTGAACTTCGGCGCGTCGTGGGTGGACGGTTTCCGGACTCGCGGGATCGAGTCGGTGTACTGGGCTGATGTGGGACTGCGGGCGGCCGTCGACGACGACCTCGTGCGATGGTCACGCGCCCACGATCACGTCCTCCTCACCCAGGATCTCGGCATCGCGGGACGCCTGAAGCGCTCCGGAGCGACGAGCCCGAGCGTCATCCAGGTGCGTCATGTCGATGACCTGAGCAGGGCGTCGATCGACGACGTCGCCGGGGCGGCCCGCAAGCACGCGGCGGCGCTCGAAGCCGGGGCGATCGTCGTCCTCGACGCGCGGACCGGTCGGTCGCGCGTTCGACGTCTGTAGCGCGGGAGCGCTACCATCCGCCGACTCGGTCAGGAGGAGTCGCATGCGGGCGAAGGTCTTCGCGTTCTCGATCGCGCTCCTCGCACTCAACGCCGCAACGGATGGCGCCGCCCGCGGCGGCGACGAGAAGCAGCGCGCGATCGCGGTGATCGAGAACGACCTCGTCGCCGACGACCCCGCCGTCCGTTTGAGGGCCGCCGCGGAACTGACGGACCGGTTCCCGGACGGCGCCGTCGCGGTGCCGATGCTGGTGGATCTGCTGGATGACGAGGACGCGGCGGTCGTCGCGGCGGCGGCGAGGGCGATCGATTCGATGGCGGTCGCGGGGGCACCGGTGCTGACCGCGTTCTGCATGGAGCGCTCGCGTTTCGAGGGGCCGAATTGCTTCGGCCGGACCCTCGAAGGGCTCGTCACCCTATACATCAGCAATCCGCTCGACGGGTTCGGCGTCGAGGACGACCCCGACGACCCCCTGACGGTCGAACGCTGCGCCGCCGCGGCCGTGGTGATCCGCGACCACGCGCCGGGCGAAGTCTGGTGGCGCGCCGCGGCCGTCGCGGCCTTCCGCCGGACCGAGGGCGCCACGCGCGAGATGACGGCCGTCGCGCTTGCGATGCTCGGCGCCGACGCCGTCGCTGAGCGGTCGATCGCCCTGACCGACGACAACCGCCGCGCCCCCGCAGCAAGAGCGCTCGTGCCGCTGATCGAGTCCGATTACGCGGTGCAGGCTTTTTGCGGCGCGCGGATCGCGGCCCGGCTCCGATGCGCGGAGCCGATGCTCCTGCGCGCGCTGGGGATCTGTCTCACCAAGAGCAAGCTCGCGCCGGATTCGTGGAGCGCCCGCGGTATCCGCTTCGCCCCTGCCGCGGCGGCGGATGCGTTTGCCTCGATCGGACCGGACGCCGTCGGCGAGAGCAAGTGGCTCTTCAACTGCGTGAAGTATCCGCCCCAGGATCGGGACT
Source organism: Planctomycetia bacterium (assembly GCA_031404455.1). Lineage (GTDB taxonomy): Bacteria > Planctomycetota > JAJSAM01 > JAJSAM01 > JAJVHW01 > JANNHP01. Next base: position 4,270 of record JANNHP010000217.1, read on the forward strand.
CCGAGGAGTCGGCCGATCTCGTGGATCGCTGCGTGCGGGCGCTCATCCGCACCGGACGCGAGCACAAGTTCCGCGAGGTGTTGCACGAAGATCCGGAACGCGCCGACCATCTCGCGCTCGTCGCGGCACGAGCCGGGTGCTCGCCGTCGATGCTCTTCCCGCGATTCGCCGCCGAGGCGGGCAAGCCCGGCGCGTCGTACGAGGTGTTCCTCGGCCTGCGCGCCGTGGGTCCCGCCGCGATGGCCGTGCTGCCGCTCGCCAAGGCGCGCCTGCGCGAGGCCGACGACGACGGCAAGCGCCTCGACCGGGCGGAGACGGTGCTCGCGATCTCTCCGGACGACGCCGAGGCCCTCGACGTGATCGACGCCCTGCTCGGCGATCACGACATCAGCGCGAGCCACAGCGCTCCGGACACGGCGAACTACGCCTGGTACACGCTCTGCGAACGCGCCGCCCCGACTCCGATGGTCCTGCGGCGTCTGACGGCCGGCGTCACGCGCGAGACCAGGGCGTTCGGGTTCCGCGAAGGCGCCGCGGCGCTCGGCCGCGCCGGCCCGGCGGCGAAGGGCGCGGTTCCGGCGCTCGTCGAACTGCTGCCCGACCTGGACACCATGAACGAAGCGTGGCAGGTGACGTCGCGAGTCGTCGTGGTCGTCGCCCTTGGCCGCATCGGCCCCGACGCCGCCGCGGCGATCCCCGCCCTCACGGCACTCCGCGACAAGGGCGACGAGACCATCCGCGTCCCCGCCGCGCAGGCGCTCCGCCGCATCCGCGCGAAGAAGTAGCTGCTGGTTCGTAGTCCCGGCTTCAGCCGGGTCGTTCGTCCGCGCGACACCGCGCATCGCACTCCCGCCGACCGTGCTCTAACGCAACGACCCGGCTTACCCCGGGACTACGAACCTAGGCAACGACGGGTCGCGTTCGGTACTACGGCACCCGTGACCGACGACAGCCCGGCGCTCCTCCACACCGTCGACCGGCCGATGGCGCGCCTGCTCGCCTACCTCCGCCCGATGCGCGGACGGCTCGCCGCCGCGACGGCCGCGAGCGTCGTCAACAAGGTGCTCGATCTCGCGCCGCCGTTCCTCGTCGCGTGGCTCGTCGACGTGTGCGCGGGCAAGCCGCGCCCGTGGATCGTGGACGTCGCCGGCACGGAACTCCCGCACCAAGTGGTGTTCGTCGCGATCCTGACGGTCGTCGTCTTCGGGTTCGAGAGCTTCTTCCAGTGGCTCTACAACCTCGGGTTCATGGGGCTCGCGCAGGACGTGCAGCACGCGCTGCGCGTCGACGCGTACCGCGCCATGCAGGACCGCGAGCTCGAGTTCTTCGAGGAGCACCGCGTCGGCCGGACGCTTTCGATGCTGAACGACGACGTCAATCAGCTCGAGCGGTTCCTGAACGGCGGGCTGAACGAGATCGTCCAGCTCGTGGTGATGCTCGCGGTCACGACCGTCACGATGTTCGGCATCTCGTGGCAGCTCGCACTCGTCGGCATGGCGCCGGTGCCCGTGATCGTGTGGGGCAGCCTGCGTTTCAGCAAGGCGCTGCAGCCGCGCTACGCAGCGGTGCGGCGCGCCGTCGGCGACGTGGCGAGCCGTCTCGAGAACAACATCGCGGGCATCCTCGTGGTGAAGTCGTTCACCGCGGAGGAGTACGAGACGGGCCGCGTCCGCGACGAGAGCGACGCCTACCGCCGCGCGAACCGCCACGCGATCCGCATCTCCGCGGCGTTCATCCCGATCATCCGCATGGCCATCGCGCTCGGGTTCGCGGGCGGTCTGGCACTCGGCGGGTTCTGGGTCGCCGACGGACGGATGACGGCCGGAGAGCTCGTCCTCTTCGGGATGATCGTGCAGCGCATGCTCTGGCCGCTCACGCGCCTCGGCGAGACGCTCGACAACTACCAGCGCGCCCGCGCGAGCGCCGCGAAGGTGTTCTCGCTCCTCGACACGCCCTCGACCGTGAAGGACCCAGCGCAGCCGAGGACGCTGGGCACGCTGCGCGGCGAGGTGCGGTTCGACGACGTGCGCTTCGTCTACTCGCGCGGCGAGCCGGTGCTCTCCGGCCTCTCGTTCACCGTGGCGCCCGGCGAGATGGTCGGCATCGCGGGGCCGACGGGCGCCGGCAAGTCAACCATCGTCAAGCTGCTGCTGCGTCTCTACGACGTCACCGGCGGCGCGGTGACGCTCGACGGAACCGACGTCCGCAGCGTGACGCAGCGCGATCTCCGCCGCCACATCGCGCTCGTGTCGCAGGACGTCTACCTCTTCCACGGCACGATCCGGGACAACATCGCCTACGGCTACAGCGCCGGCACCGAGCCCGCGATGGAGGCGATCGAGGACGCCGCGAAGCGCGCGCAACTCCACGACTTCATCTCGACGCTGCCCGACGGCTACGACACGCTCGTCGGCGAG
>JANNHP010000218.1:0-38976 GCA_031404455.1 Planctomycetia bacterium
AGTGGAGAAGAAGACCACTGATAACAGAATCCATTTCATACATCCTCCTACTTGAAGTCCGCCACGGTTCCTGGTGCAGGGGTAAAGCCGAAGTCGCCGCGCTCGATCACCGCCTCGCGCCCGCCGTTGGCGGCGAGCAGCCCAGCCTGGCGCGCCCGCGCGCGGCGGTCCACTTCCTGCGGGTCGCAGATTTCGTAGAGTTTCGCGCGGCACATCTCCACCGTCTTGGCGTGGGCCGGGTCGGTCGCGAGGTCGCGCGTTTCCTCGGGATCGGTTTCGAGGTTGTAGAGCTGCGGCCCGTATTTCGCGTAGTGCACATACTTCCATTTTCCGACGCGCACCGCGAAAGCGCCCGTGCTCGAGCCCATGCCGTGGTACTCGGAAAGCACGGTCCGGTCCGGTTGCAGGCCTTTACTTATTTCCATCAGGGAGGAAGACCGTCCGCACCGAGATCGACGACGGGCGGACACGGGGGTCCGCCCCTACCGAGAGAGGTCGGGACCCCGCGCTGCCCGACCGCCGCCCCGCGCCTACGGGATCGTCGTCGTCACGAGCCGCGTGCGGATCTTCCCGTTCCCGAAGTCCGCGATGGAGACCTGGCTCCCGAGACCGACGAGCGCGGACGGGCGGTCGAGGAGGCCCTCCTTCGGACCGAAGTCGGGCGCGTTGCCCGCGGTGCCGTGCTGGCCGGCGGCGAGCGTCACGCGGTTCGTCGTCTGGTTGAGGAAGCGGACCGTGTGGTCGCCGCTGTCGCACACCGCGAGCGTCGGCAGCGAGGGGAACGGGTTGAAGGGATCGAAGACGACGTCGATGCCGGTGATCGTCTGGAACCGCGCCGACGTGAGCGGGCCGTCGTCGCCGCTCGACCCGACTGCGCCGCTCGGGTCGCCGGCGATCGTGACGTTGACGTCGGGGCTCACGGCGGGAATGCCGCGATTCAGTTTGCGCACGCGCGCCGCGTCGCAGACGTAGAGACCGCCGTCCTGCGTGAACACGGCGTCGGCCGGACCGAAGAAGGTCGTGTTGTCGAGGGTGCCGCCGTCCGCGCCGAACCCGGACTGGCCGTTGCCCGCCCAGGGCTGGATCGTGTTGTTCTGCACCGTGTCGATGAGCCGGATGCGGTGGGCGCCCTCGTCGAGGATGAACACGTCCTCGTTCAGAGTGACGAGGATCGAGCTGATCGACGTGAACGTCGCGCCCGCCGCGGGCGATCCGTCGCCGCCATTGCCCGTCGCGCCCGTCCCCGCGACGAGGAAGACCTTGTCCGCCGCGTCCACCCTGAAGATCTGCCGCGTCGTGGCGACCCACGTCTGGCCGTCGGAGAGCGCGAACACCGACATGACCGGATCGGGAAAGAGGAACTGCTGCCGCGAGATCGTGCCGTCGGCGACGGACGACGTCCCGCCGCCGGCCCAGACTTCGCGCTGCAGGACGACGGTCGGCTGGCCGGTGATCCTCAGGCCCGCGACCGTGCGCGCGCTGCCCTCGGCGACGAGGTAGAAGAGCGGAAACTGCGGGGCGCCCTGCTCGAACGCGATGCAGACGTCCACGGGACTCGTCACGTTGCCGTACGTGAGCAGTTCCCCGAACGAGGTGCCGCCGGGGCCCGACGTCTGGAACGAGCTGAAGTGGCTCGTCTGGAAGCTCACCGTGTGCGTGTTCGAGTCGAACGTGTAGGGCGGCGGGACGGCCGTGACCTTGCCCTTCGCGCTGCGCGTGTAGATGACGAGCGCGCTCGTGTCGCTGTCGTACGCGGCGTCGTAGGGGATCGTCACGGTCGCGGTGCCCTCGAACTTCTGCCCTTCGGGACCGAAGAAGACCGGGGGGCCGGCCGGCTGGGAGCCGTCCTCGCCGTCGATGGGCGGCGCCGTGGCGATGATGATCGCCGTCCCCGCGCCGAGCGCGCCCGGCGGGACCGTGACCGACGATCCGGAGATCTCGGCGCCCGGCTCGCCCGGCAGGATCGCCGGCACCGTGACCGTGCCGCCCTGCGCGCCGAGCACCGTCGCGAACGCCGCGCCGTCGGAGCCGATCACCTTCGTCGTGAGCGCGATCTTTCGCTTGATCACCTTCGGCGGCTTCACCTTCGCCGTCGCGGTGACGACGCCCTGGGCCGCGCTGCCGTTGCCGAACGTGAGAGCGTACGAGCCGCCGACGCCGAGCGTGCGCTTCGACGTCGTGCCCGTGAGCAGCGTGGCGACCGGGCCGGGTGCGGTGAGCTGGCTGAGGACGCCCGTCGCGGCGGAGCCCTTCGCCGGCTTCACCGAGAGCGTGACGGCGGCGCCGGCGTCGACCGCGAAGTCGAGGTTCCCGAACGAGTTGCCCGCGAGGTCGGGGCTCGCCGTGAAGCTCGTCGGCGTCTTCCATCCGATCGAGAGCGAGTAGTCGCCGGTCGCGACGCCGTTCTGCGAGGTGACGGTGACGGAGTGGAGCCCCGAGTCGGCGGCGACGACTCCCTTGATCGACGGAGCCGTGCCGGACGCGTTCCCGATGCCCGCGCCGGCGGGCGCCGCGAGGAAGATGGTGAGCGCGGGCCCGCCCTTCGCCGTCTTCGCCTTCACGGTGATCGTTGCGCCCTTCGGCACGCGGACCCGGAAGACCTCCGCTTCGGTCGCGGGGCTCAGGGTCCCGGTGATCTTGTCGCCGTTGCCGACCTCCACGCTCACGTCCGCGGACGCGGAGGCCGCGGCGAAGAGCGTCAGGGAGAGCGCCGCGGCGAGGGGGAATCTGGGCATGAGAACTCCTCGGGATGACTACGACGTGCGAGGCCGCATGTTACCGGCCGTCGCGAGAACGAATGGTCGCTGCGCGCCGCCGCAGGGGTTGGGAAGAAACCCCGAAACGGACGGCGGGCCCGGCATCGGGTATCGTGAAGACGAACGCGCATGGAGAACCCTCTGATGTCCCGAATCCGCTGGTCCCTCGCTGCCCTCGCGATCCTCGGCTGCTGCACGGTCGCAGCGCGCGCCGACGTGCTGGAGATGACCGACGGCACGAGGCTCGACGGCAAGGTCCTGAAGGAGGAGGGCGGCTTCGTCTGGCTGAAGACGCTCCAGCGCATCGAGAAGATCGCGGCGGACCGCATCAAGTCGCGCACGCCGGGCGAGGCGGACGTCGAGAGGTTCGAGAAGATCCGCGCGGCGTCCGAGAAGGAGCCCGTCACCGTCACGGCGCTCTGGGACCTCTACGCGTTCCAGAAGGAGCACCTCGCCAAGCTCCCGCCGGAGACGGCGAAGCAGAACGTGCGCATCCTCGAGAAGATCCTGAAGAAGGACCCCGACAACGCCGCCGCGCGCGACGCGTACGGCGAGGTGATGTTCGACGGGAAGTGGGTGAAGAAGGCCGACCTGCCGCGCCTCGAGGCCGAGAAGAGCCGCGAGAAGCTGCGCATCGAGTGGCAGACGCGCCTCGGCGTGATGATCGAGGTGTACGAGGCCGACCACTTCCTGCTCCTCGACAACACCGGCGACAAGGACCTCGCGGGCCGCGGCAAGCTCCTCGACAAGACCTACGACACGCTGACGCAGACGCTCGGCCTCGAGCGGCTGTGGAAGGACCGCTCGATCATCGTGACGATCAGGGACTACACGGCGTTCTGCAAGGTGGTCGACGACTTCGCCGGCGAGGCGAACATCAGCCCGGCGATCGTGACGGGGGCGAAGGACCGCAACGCGGGCGGCATCTGGCGCCACACGCCGTACGCCTTCCAGGTGCGCTGGCCGTCCTCCGGGACCGAGAGCATGTGGTCGGCGATCGTGCACAACTGCGCGCACGTCGCGATCTGGACGCTCTGGGGCCAGCAGGGCTCGCGCCCCTGGGCGCGCGAGACGCCGCCCGCCTGGATCGAGGAGGGCCTCGGCGCCTGGACCGAGATCGAGGTGATGGGGCAGCAGGTCAGTAGCTGCATGGGCGAGAGCGCCAAGCCGAAGGAGACGAAGAGCGGCGGGACGACCGACAAGGACCCGAAGAAGAAGAAGGACCCGAAGAAGAACGCCGAGTCCCTGCGCGAAGCCGCCAACGAGTACAAGGAGCGCTGCAAGGCGTCGATCGAGGCGGACGAGTTCCCGCCCATGCGCCAGTTCCTGAAGTACAAGGTCGGCGACTGCGGCCCGCCCGAGGAGGGCGGCGTCCTCGGACTCGTCACCTGGCTCCTTCTCCAGGACGCCGAGAAGTTCAAGGTGCTCATCGCCTCGGTCGCGAAGGGCGGCAAGAAGACCGACGACGACTATTGGCGCGAGGCCTACGGCTTCGAGCTGATCGAGGACATGGAGAAGAAGTGGCGCGGGTGGGTCATCGGCGAGTGGTAGTGCGAGCGGTAGCCCGATAGCTCCGCGCGCTACGGCGTGCCGAGTCCGCGGCGGAAGACGGTCCGCCATTCGTTCGACGTCGTCGCCGCGTGCGCGCCGGTCGTCACGCGGGCCGCGACGGACTCGCCGGGTCGCGCGGCGATCCCGAACCCACGGATGCGGAGCGCGAAGCGTCCCGTCGAGGGGACGAAGTCGATCTGCGTCGAGCCCTTGCGCCAGCGGAGACGTCCAGCGTTCCACCGCCAGCGGCGATCGTCGGCGGCGATGTCGAGCGCCTGAGATGATCCGTTCGACGTGAAGAGTTCGATCCGGACGCCGGCGCGGCGCAGGTCGGGGAGACCGGTCTCGCTCGCGACGGGAGCGACGGTTCCCTCCAGGCGGAAGAGCAGCGGCGCCCCGTGCCGGCCGAAGCGGCTACGTCCCCAGTCGATCCGGAGATCGAACGACCCGGGCGTGAGGACGCGAACGCCGCGCGTCGGCGGCGATCCGCCGCCCGCGTTGACGGCCTGGACGCTGTACGTGTAGCCGCGGTCCGGGAGCACCGACGTGTCGATCCACTCGGTCGCTCCGGCCTGGACCATTGCGACGCGCGAGAATCCGCCGAGTTCGGCGCGGTCGATGGCGAAGCCCGTCTCGGCGGGTCCCGCGCCCGTGCTCCAGCGGAGCCGGACCGAGGTGGCGCCGACGGGATCGACGGCGAAGTCCTGCGGCGTCCCGGGCCGGGCGGCGGGGTCGCCTGCGCGGACGTGGGTGAGCACGAGGTCGGACCCGCTTCCGCGCGCCTGCAGCGGATCGCGCTGGAGGAAGTCCGTCGAATAGGTCGAATAGGTCGAGCCGAGGACCCACGCGCTGCCGTCCGCCCCGGCGGCGACGGACCCGTCGCGGTCCACGCCGCTGCCGCCGAGGTAGGTGGCGAAGTTCACCGTGAAGTCCGCCGGGTCGAACGCGGCGACGAACGCATCCTCGTCGGCCTCGCGCCGGAACCGGATACCGCCGGGCGCGGGGAGGTCGTCCGACTGCGTGGACCCCGTCAGCCAGATGGTCCCGTCCTTGGCCGGGTGCGCTGCGATCTGGCGCTCCCAGCCGGACCCTCCGAAGAAGGCTCCGCCGACGACGTCCCAGGTGGCGGAGTCGAGGCGCAGGAGCAGCGCGTCGCCGTAGGTCGGTTCGCCGTGCGGCGCGGATGGGACGCGATCGTCGGGCTCGTGGGCTTCCGCGGCGATGAGCAGTGTGCCCCCGGGTTCGGCCCAGACCGACCCGACGGTCGTCGCGCCGAGGAGCGCCGCCCGTCGCAGAGGGACGCCCGTCGGGCCGATCTCGGCGAGGAAGCCGGGGCGCGTCGGCCGGTGCGACGGATCCGCGAAGGCGTTCGCGCGAGTCGTCAGGTCCGTCGATTCCGTGACGCCCGCGACGACGAAACCTCCGTCGGGAAGCTCCGCGACGACGTTGCCGTCCTCGAACGAGTTCCCGCCGAGGTAGGTCGAGAAGACGAGACCGCTGCCGTCGGCGCGCACTCGAGCGACGAACGCGTCCCTCTGCCCGTTCAGCGTCCCGGTGCCCGAGGGGACGAGCGGGAAGTCGCCCGACATCGTCGTCCCGACGACGACGGGGTCGCCGTCGGAGGTGATGCAGAGGCCGTGCGCATTGTCCATCGACCCACCGCCGATCAGCACGGACCACACGAAACCCGTTCCGTCGGGCCGCACACGCGCCACGAAGACGTCGGTGGCGCCGCCCGTGGTCAGGGCCGGGCCGAATCGCGTCGTCGCGGGGAAGTCGCGCGCGAACGTGGTCCCGGCGATGTAGGCGTTGCCCGCGCCGTCGAACGCGAACGCGGCGGGATGGTCGGCGTTCGATCCGGACGTGGCCGAAGTCCCGCCGATCCACGCCGCGGAGAGGACGGATCGCGTGTCCGAGTCGAGGCGCAGGACGAGCGCGTCCGTGCCGGACGCCGTCCCGGGGACGCGGACCGCGCCTGCGATGTCCGTGCTCCCCGACCCGGCGACGATCCAGAGGGCACCGTCGGGACCGACCGCCGTCGCCGAGGCGAAGTCGTCTCCGTTCCCGCCGAAGTACGTGGACGAGAGGAGGAGCGGGTTGTCGGCCGGGACCGGATCTCCCGCCGTCGCGCCCGTCGCGCAGAGGATCGCCGCCGCGAGCGCGCCGGTGGGCACGAGCGTGCGCCGCTTGCGTCGGATCGACTTCACCCTGCCTCCGGAACGGCTGCGAACCGTGTGCGGACACTACGGGGCGTCCGCGGCTCGCGCAAGGCGGCGGGTTCGTCCTACGGAGTGAGGAGTCCGTTGCGCTCGTCCGCGCGCCACGTGGTCGAGGTCGTCGCGGCGTCGGTGCCCGCTTCGATCCGGATCGCCACCGGCGCTCCGAGCGGCACGAAGAAATCGAACCCGCGGACCCGCAGGTCGAACGCTCCCGTCGCGGGATGGAAGTCGAGCCGCAGGTGGGAGGTCTGCCAGCGGATGCGCCGCCGCGTGGTCCGCCAGCGCGGATCGTCGGGGCCGATGTTGATCGCCGGGACCGGTCCGTTCGGCGTGAAGACGAAGAGCTGGATTCCCGTGCGGCGCAGGTCCGGCCCGGCCGAAGCGCCTGCGACAGGTGTGATCTTCCCCTCGAGACGCAGCGTCGGCGCGCCGATCCGGCGATCGAATCGGCTCCGTCCCCGGTCCACACGGAACTCCAGAGAGGCCGGCGTGAGCACGCGGACCGCCTGCGTCGGCGGCGAAGCGCCCGCGTCGCCGACGGCCTGGAGGAGGTACGAGTAGCCGCGGTCTGGCAGCACCGACGTGTCGGTCCACTCGGTGGTCCCGGCGGGCAGCACCGTCATCCGCTCGAAGTCGTTCATCTCCTTGCGCTCGACGACGAAGCACTGCTCGGGCCCGCCGCCTGCCGCGTTCCAGCGCAGACGCACGGCGGGGCCGTCCATCACGTCGACCGCGAACGGACTCGGCTTCCCGGGCCGGGCGGCGGGGTCGCCGTGGAGGAGGCGCGTCACGAAGAGGTCGGAGTTCCAGGCGCGGGCGTGCGGCGCGTCGCGCTCGGGGAAGTCGAACGACGAGGTCGATCCGACGATCCACGCGCTCCCGTCGGCGGCGGGCGCGGCCTGCGGAAGCCACTCGCCGCCCGTGCCGCCGAGATAGGTCGCGAAGTCCACCGAGAGGTCCGCCGGGTCGAACGCCGCGACGAACGCGTCGTCCTGCCATCCGCTGCGCCGGAACCGGACGGCGCCGGGCACGGGGAGGTCGGTTGAACTGGTGACGCCCGTCAGCCAGAGCATCCCGTCGGATCCCTTCGCGAGCGTCAAGCCCGTCTCCGCGCTGGATCCGCCGACGAACACGCCGCCGACGAGGTCCCACGTCGTCGCGTCGAGGCGCAGGACGACGGCGTCGCCGTTGCCGGCGAAGAGGTCATCACCCGGGTCGTCGCGCGCCGGGAGCGCGATCCGGTCGTCCGCCTCGTACGCCGTCCCGGCGAGGAGGATCGTGCCCGCCGCCTCGACCGAGATCGCGCGGATCTCCGTCGAACCGAGCAGCGCCGCGCGGCGCAGCACGGTGCCGCTCGCGTCGATCTCGGCGAGGAAGGCCGACCATCCGGGCGCCGAGACCGGGTCCCCGAACAACGGGCCGCGTGTGGCAAAGTCGGTCGAGTTGGTCGCGCCGGCGACGAGGAAGCCGCCATCCGGGAGGGTGGCGATCGCGCCGCCGTCCTCGTATCCGAGGCCGCCGAAGAGCGACGAGAACACGATGCCCGAACCGTCAGCCAGCAGGCGTGTGACGAACAGGCCCCCGGAGTCGAGCGACGACGGAGGCGGGCTCCCCACCGTGGGGAAGTCGTGCGACACCGTGAATCCGACGACCACCGGGTCGCCCTCCGGAGCGAAGCAGATGCCCCGCGCATAGTCGTTGTAAGCGCCGCCGAGCACTCGGACCCACACGAACCCGGAACCGTCGGGGCGGACGCGCGCGACGAACGCGTTGTTCGAGTCGGCGAAGGGCGAGAGCGAAGTCACGGTCGCCGGGAAGTCGTACGTGAACGTGTAGCCCGCGATGTACGCGTTGCCGGCGTCGTCGAACGCGAGGGCGGTCGCGACGTCCGCCGACGAGCCGGAGTCCTCCGAGGCGCCGCCGAGCCACGCGACCGACAGCACGCGCCGCGTCGCGGGGTCTACGCGCAGCACCGCGACGTCGAGACCGTTCACCGGCTGGGGCGGGCGCGCGGCGCCGGGGATGTCGGTGCTCGACGAGGTCGCGACGATCCAGAGAGCGCCGTCCTTGCCCATCGCGGAAGCGCCCGGCCACTCGTCACCGCTGCCACCGAGGTACGTTGAGGAGACGAGGAGCGGGTCGTCGCCCGCGGCTGGCCCTGCCGCGGAACCGGCGGAGGCGACGAGGAACGCCGCAGCGAGCGCGGCGGTAGGGACGAGCGACGGTCGCGCAGGGCGAGAGATGTGCAACGTGCCTCCGAACCGAGAAGCGGTCAGAACGTACCCGACCCCTTTTTACGGCTATCTCCCGACCGTGGTGACGCGCGGATAGCGGTAGTAGACCTCGAGGCCGAGGGCGCAGAGCGCCGTGACGACGACGCGCCCGCCCTTCGCCCCGGTCTGCCCGACCGGCGGCCAGCTCCCCGCCGCGCAACCGCGCCGCTCCTGGTGGCCGACGAGCAGCGGCCGGAGCTTCTCGTTCCAGGTCTTCCACGTGAAGCCGCTGCGCTGGAACGCCGCGAGCGAGCCGTAGTACCTGTGGATCGGATCGGCGGCGCCGAAGAGCGAAGCGGGGTCGTCCTGCGACACCGGCCAGCGCGGCGCCGCCATCTCGAGGAGGCCCGCAGTCGCGGCGAGGTCGGAATCGTCGGGCCGCGCGCCGAGCATCACGCGGGAGATGTAGCCGACGCCGAGCAGCGACTTCGTCCCGGTGCCCCGCGACGTGTAGCCGAGCGTGCCGTCGTCTCAGGTGCGGTCGCGGAACCAGCCGCCGGCGCGCGCGAGCGTCTTCTCCGGGACGGCGATCCCCGCCTTCTTCGCCGAGCAGAGCGCCATCGCCACCCAGCCGGTCACCGACGAATCGCCCGCGCCGTCGCCCCGGTCGTAGCGCCAGCCGCCCTCCTCGCTCTGCGACGCGACCCACATCGCGACGGACCGTTCGACCGGCGCGCGGAGGTCCTCGCTCCGCGTGAGTCCGTACGCCTCGGCGAGCGCCAGCGTCGCGAGCGCGTCGGCGTAGACGTGCTTCGGTCCCGTCTCGAAGCGACCGTCGGGACGCTGCCGCGCGTGGAGCGCCACGAGCCCGCGGCGGACGACGTCCTTCCACGGCCCCGCGCGATGGGTGTGCCCCGCGCCGAGGAAAGGCAGCAGCGCCAGCGCCGTCGTCGCCGACACGTACTCGTCGTCGCACTCGCTCACGCAACGGTCGCCCTCGCAGCGCTTCACGTAGCGCTGCGCGTTCCAGGTGCCGTCCTTCTCCTGGTGACGCGCGAGCCATTCGAGCGCCATGCGGACGGCGCCCTCGGTCCCGCCGTCGCCGCCGCCCGCAGCGACGAGTCCCTCCTTGCCCTCGGCGCGCCCCGCGAACGCCGACCCGGCGGCGCCGCCGCCCACGCCGACGCTCTGGCCGGCGAGTCGGTCGTCGTCGAGGAAGCCCGGCGGCACGTCGCGGCCCTTCGGCGGTTCCGGCGGCGGCTCACTCGGTCCGGGACCGCGCGGACCCGTGCCGTCGGCCTCGGGGTCGTCGCCGACCCAGTGGTACCCGCGGATCGAGATCCGGACCGGTGGGTCCTCGGGTTCCGGGTCGCCGCGGCGTCCGGGGATGAGCAGGAAGAGGATCGCGAAGACCGTGAAGTGGATCGCGACCGACGTGAACACCGACGTGCCGACGCGATGCCTCCGCGCGGCGCGCGCCTTCGGGTCTTCCGACGCTGGCTCGCGGACGACGCTCGCCGCGGGCGCGGGCGCGGGAGCGGCGACGGTCTCGTGCGCGAACGTCGGCGGCGCGACGAACGGTGCGAGCGCGAGCGGTTCGAGTTCCATCCGCGGCGCGGCGGGGCCGTCGCTCACGGCGTCCTTGGACGAAGGCAGCGCCTCGTCGGGCATGTCGAGGGGGAATCTACCTCGCCCGGCGTCGCGCGGGCCCGAAGCGGTCATCGGCGCAGGCGCTCGCCGGCGGCGCGGACGGCGTCCGCCGCGACGTCGTCCCGCCCGATCCGCCGCCACGCCTCGGCGAGGTCCATCGCCGTCGGCCGCGCCTCGGCGGTCCACCAGCACTCGTGGAGCGCCCGTGTCAGTTGACGGATCGCCTCGTCCGGGCGGCCGTCGTCGAGCGCCATCTTCCCGAGCGCGTGCCGCGCGACGACGCGGAGCGGTTCGTGCGGCGTGGCGAGGGATTCCGTGAGACGACGCCGCGCCTCGTCCCGCTGACCGAGTCGCAGCAGTGCCAGGCCGTGGCAGAGGACGGCGACGTGGTTGCCGGGTTCGGCGGCCGCGGCCTCGCCGTACTTCGCGGCGGCGTCGGCGTCGCGGCCCGCGCGCTTCAGCGCGTCGCCTTCGTCGATCCGCGCCGCCGATCCGGTGACGTCCCAGCGGCGCGTCTCCGCGTCCCAGCGGCCGACGGATGCCGCCTTCGCCGCCGGGCCGCGGACGTCGGGCCACGCGTCGAGCGCCGCCGCGGCGCCGATCGCGAACGTGCGACGGTCCGGGGCGTCGCCGGCGTTCATTGCCACGAAAGGGACGAACGCGAACGCGCAGAGCGCGCCGACGCGAACTGCGGCGAGGCGGTCGTCACGACGTCGGAGGACGAGGATCGCCACGAGGAACGCCGCGAACGTTCCGACCGGGCTGAAGAGGTCCCAGTCGCGGCGCAGCGCATAGCTGACGTTCCAGACGCACGGGTACACGACCCACGGAATGAGCGCGGCGATCGCGAAGCGGACGGCGTCGCGGTCCGGCGCCGGATCGTGCGCCGACTTGGGCCGCGCGAGCGCGTGTCCGGCGAGGAGCGTCCACGCGACGGGCGCCGCCACGAAGAGCGTGGTGACGACTGCGAGCGCGTGCTCCAGATCGAGGAGCGCGTACTGCCCGCCGAGGTCCGACGGTCCGAACGTCAGCGGAACGAACGGTCCGAAGCCCGACGCCCCGAGGAAGTTGCCCCAGCGGTCCGGTCCCGACGGGGGCAGCGACGACTGCCACGTCCCGAGCCACAGCCCGAGGAACGTCGCGGCGACGGGGAGCGCGAACCACGCGGCGCTCCTCAGCACGCGGACCGCCGCGTCGCGTCGATCCGCGCCGCCGCGCCACGCGACGTACGCGAGCGACGGCAGGAGCAGTCCGGCACTCCCGTGCAGCGCGAACGCGACGCCGAGGACGAGCGGCGGAAGCAGCGGGCTGCCCGTCCCGCGCATCGCGCGCAGCGAGACGAGCAGGTAGGCGATCACTGCGGCGCTGAGCGGAGCGTAGACCTCGATCGATCCGAAGAAGAGCGCGGCGTTGCCCGTCGTCAGGAGGAGGAGCGCCGTCGCCGTCCGCCGCGGGGCGTCATCGAACAGAGTGCGCGCGAGCGCAACGCCGGCGGCGACTCCGGCCACGCCCGCCGCCCACGACACGGCGCGCACTGCTTCGACGGGTTCGAGTCCGAGGAGTCCCGCCGCGGCGAAGTGGAGCCAACTCGTCAGCGCGTTCGACGGCTGGACGCGCCGCGCGGCCGTCATCCCGACCGACGCCATCCCGTCGCCCGAGAGGCTGACGTCCGGGAAGGCGACGAGGAGCGCCAGCGCGCCGACGAGCACGAGCGGGATGCGCGCCTTCGCCGGCACTCGTCCGACGACCGCAGCGACGACGTCGCCGATCGTCGTCGCGACGGAACGGCTCGCGAACACGACGCCGACGAGCACCGCGCCCGCGACCGCGGCGGTCGGGCCCATCTTCCGCCACGCCTCGATGCCGAACGTCACGTCGAAGTCCGGGTCGAGCGTTGCGAACGCGCCCGCGATCAGGGTGACGGCGAGGAGGGCGAACGCGACGGCGACCGCACGCGACGCCGCGGGCGCGGCGTCGTCGGGCGCGGACGGTTCCGGGTCGGACATCGCGCGCCGACTCTACGCGCGAGCTAGCCGGTTGACAGGGTGCGTAGTCTCTCCGCAAAGGGTTCGTCGGAGCAGGCTCCGATGGGGAGGGAGACAGGATGCATGGAGAATCAAGGAGCACGGGGAACCACGGGGAACCACGGGGAACCACGGGTTCGCCGAGCCGGACTCGTCCACGTCCCGGAGGAGTGCTCAGGACTGCATGAAGCGATAGCGGCGCATCGCGGGGGCGATCCCGAGGCGCTCGAACGCTGGCACGCCGTGGTGCGTCCGCAGTTCGTGCGCGCTCTGATCCGCGGCGGACTCGATCCGTCGCTTGCCGATGACGCCGTGCAGCGAGTCGTCGAGGAGGCGTTCCTCGTCGCGGCGGCGGGGCGGACCGTCGTCAGCGAACTCGCGTGGAGCGCCACCGTGGTTCGAACCGTGAAGGTCCGGCGAGTGCGCGAGCGTCGTCGCCTCCGTTCTCTCGACGACGTGACCGCTCATCTCGTGGCGGCCGATTCGACCCGATCCGCGGAACGTCGCGAGGAGATCGACCGCGTTCGGACGGCGATTGCCGAGCTGCCGCCCCCGTACCGCCAGGCCCTCGAACTCCAAGTCGTGAGCGAACGGACGGTCGCGCAGGTGGCGTCCTACCTGCTCGCGTGGCGAGGCGTCGGCTTCGAATGCACCCGCAAGATTCTTGCCGGCGCGCGCGAGATGCTCGCCGCCCGCCTTCGTGGTGAGGATCTGCGCCGACGGTGGCCGCGCCGATTCAGAAAATCCGATTGGTGGAGTACCCGTCCGCCCGAGTTCCCGGCTCATGAGGGAGACGAGTCCGAGCGATGTCGCTTGGACGAGACGCGGGACGACTCGAAAGAAGCCGGGGAACCAGCATGCTCGTAACGGTCGCCCAGAACACGGTGATGGTCGCGAGCAACGGCGCGGCGATCCCGACAGCGAGCGAGCGGATCGGACTCGGCAACGCCGACCGGATCTCGAGCTTCCTGCGCGTCGAGTACCTGTGGGGGACCGGCGGAAACGCCGCGAAGCTCACGGTGCACGTCTACGTGAGCAACGACGGAACGGGCTGGGTGGAGACGGGGGTAGGCTTCGACGCCACCGCGGCCGGGACCTTCCACGACGTGCGCGCGATCCACGGTGCCTTCGTGAGATTCGTGTTCAGCTTCGATCCGGCGGCGACGCCGACGCTCGGACCGGCCGCCGTCTCCTTCGACCTTCAAGCACTCATCGATCACGCCTAGGAGGGCAACACCATGATCGTCGCATTCGCGAACAACCAGACCATGTCCGCAGTGGGAGGAGGCAGTACGAACGACCTCTACACCGACCCCGTTCCGATGGGCGAGAACGACCGCGCGTCGCCCATCTTCAACGTGCACTACGCCTTCGCGGGCGGTGGCGGCGGCACGCCGACGATCTCGTACCAGGGGCAGATGAGCAACGACGGCACCAACTGGGTGGACGTGACCGGTCTGACCGATTCGACGACCGCCGCCACGGCGACGCCTCGCGCGCTCGCGGCGAAGTCCGTGAACGGCGCGTTCATCCGCTTCAAGTTCAGCTTCGGCTCCACGGGCACCGGCACCGCCGGGGTCGCGTTCGACCTCCACGTGCTCCTCGACCACCAGTAGCTCGGGGCGCGCTCGGCGACTTTCGGCTGGAGGATCTCGCGTGCTCATCGCCTTCGCGAACAACCAGGAACTGCTGGCGGCGCCGGGAACGACGTCGGAGATCGTCACGGATCCCGTCTCGCTGGAGCGGCTCGATCGTGCGAGCGTGGTCGCGAACATCCACTACATCTTCCCGGGCGGATCGGCGAGTCTGACGTACGTGACGCAGGTCAGTAACGACGGGACCTCGTGGGTCGATCAGGGCCCAACCGCATCGCTGAACTCAGCGGGCGTCAAGCCCCCTGACGTGGTTGAGGTGCACGGCGGCTGGATGCGAATTGTCCTGCGGCTGACCGCGCCGGCGGGCCCGGTGGCGTCGATGGTCGCGCTCGACCTGCACGCGCGGCTCGACAAGGTGTCGCCGGATCACACTTGCTCGGGATGCGGGACCGGAGCCGAGTGCGCAGGATGCAAGTCCGAGTCACGCGGATCGGCATCTCCGAGTTCGTCCCGGGCGGTCGCGGCCGACGGCGGCTCGTTCGCGGGCGGGACGTTCGTCACCCACGGCGTCACCCCGTCAGCGTTCGGCGGACTTGCGGCTCTCGACGCTCCGCCGCCACCTCCCCCGGACGGCGCCCCGGTGCCCAGCGAGGGACCGAAGGGCGAGATCGCCGGTCTCAGTCGGCGGCCGTGGGGCGATGACTACGGAGCAACGCCCATCGGAGGCGACGTGGACATCTGCCCGCATGGTGGCGTGTGGGGCCAGTACACGAATCCGTTCACGGGCGCGCCGTACACCGGCTGCCCGTTCGACGAGCGGAACACGACGAACGATCCGACGTACTTTCAGGCGCGCACGCCGAGTTCGCTCTCTCATCGCGGGATCGACCTGACGAATCCGCCGGTTCGGTACGCGGACGATCCGTCGGGAGTTCCGGATCGGTACGTCCCGACGCTCTCGGGGCTGACGCCATCGGGAGTGAATGCGTTCGGGACATCGAAGTACGCCGCGAGCTTCGCGATTGGGCAGGAGCGGTTCGCGGGGGCGGGCGGGGCCGGTGGGGCGCCACCCCCAGGGATGGGGGCGCTCGCCCGCACTTCGAGTGTGGGCACTGGACAAGTGCCGCTGTGACAACCTTCTCTCGATTCAGTCGTCCAGGTTTCGGCCGCTGGTCGCCCGGGGCACACGAAGACGATGTCGAGTCTGTTGACTCAGGTCCGAGCGACTCAAGCCTGATCAAGGACTTCTTGTTGAACGGATTCGCCGCAGAGGCTCATTCTAGCTCTCCAACCGACTTCCAAGTCTCTAAGTGGACGTTCGACCCGACGCTGACGGGGATAGCGTCGCCAGCTTACGCGACACTCGCGCCGTCAGCCGGCGCCTCCCGACCGACAGTCTCGCGCAACCCAGTGTCGACTACATTGAGCGGTCCTGCGGCGATTGAGTATGCCGCCGTGCATCGGATGGGGCTTGCGAACCTCGGTGGACTTGTGATCGCGGCAATCAAGTTCCCGCCCCGCAATGACGGAGATTACGGATTTGGGAGTGGCCTCGCAAAGATCGAGCGTAAGGGTGACCCGCCTGCTCCATTCGAGGGCGATAGGAAGGAGCCTGCCAGAGGCCTAGCTAGATTTCTGCATGAAGTGCTCGCTCTGTTTGAGTTCTACGCAGAATTCACCGACGAGGGGGGGCGCCCAATCAATGGAAGCAAGGTGAACATCGACGACGCAATCAATCCTAGGGCTGAATTCCTTGAGCGCGATCCTGGATCTGCCAAGGGCAATGTCCCCCACATCTCAACGCGGGCAAAGGGCGGGGCGCTGGATGCGAAGAACACAGGCGATCAGTTGAAGAAGAAGGCGTCCGCGGTCGAGACGGCACAGAAGGCCAAGGAAGCTGCTAGTGCAGCCAAGACCAAGGCAGCCGACGCACAAAGGGCCGCAGGGAACAATCTCGAGAAACGAAACGCCGCCAACGCCGCGATGAAGGCGGCCAAGGCGTTGGAGACGAGTGCTGACGCGGCGATGGAGCGAGCCAAGGAGGACGCGAAAAAGCCGCCGAAAGACTGGGACGACCTAATCTTGACCTTGCGACGTAAGCTGGACAAGGACGGTAAGCCGTTGAAGCGGAACGAAGCGGCGTCGATCGATGACAGCGATGGGAAGGGAGGGAAGGACCCTGCGAAGGCCGCAAAGAAGAAGGCGGCAGAGGAGCGCGACAAGGCGGTCAATGCGCGGGCTGACGCCCTGACCAAGGCCGGGGTGTACGATGTCGGACACTATGAAAAGTAGCGCTCGGCTGCCAGTCCATTCGACGACATCCGTTCGCAGTAGAACCCGCCGACCGGTGTCCCGTCCGATTGGAAGTCGAGAATGGGCATATAGCTTGCGCGGGTCAGCTCAACCGAACGCGCCGGTCACTGAATGATGTACTCTCGGAGGTGGTTGCGGGTAGCGACACGAACGTTGAGTTCTGCGGGTGGTCGGGTTGCCTGGGAGCGCAGCTTGAGAGTCGGCTTACTTCTGGTAGCGGCGTTCGCGGGGGCTTGCCTCGCCCATCGACCCGTCCGCGAGAGCGATTCGCTCGTGGTGCGATCTAGCGCCTGGAACGCGCGTTCGCTCTGGTGTGAATTCACGCCCGAGATGCTCAGTACGATTCGAGATGTGGTGGGCGAGTGCGGTGGAGTTGTGGACCTCGGAACTGACGAGGGGCGAGGAGTAGTGCCTGTTGATTGGGCTGCAATCGACGCAGAGCTCACCCTGAGTTGGGGCGAACAGAGCTTCGGAGAAGTCGCGATCAGCGCGCAGTCCGACCTCGCCGAGCACTCAGCGGAGCGGTTGTTTCTAGGTCATCTGCTCTTCCGATTGAGACGTAACGGAGTGCGCGCACGGAGCGGGCCGATTGTGGCGTGTGTAGTTTCAGGCGACCTAGGGCCTGAGGCGGAACTCTATGAGGTGATCAGTACCGTGCTCAATGAGCACGGCGCCTCGCAGGCAAGAGTGATCGGAACGCACGACGGAAGTGGCGCGGTTGTCGGCTCGTCTGATGACGGCGAACGGTTGTGGCGGATCGAGTTCTCGTGGACGGGAAGCGACGTGGCTCTGGAGGTGCTTCAACTGCGTTCACGCGAGCAGCCGACTGTCGAGGAAGCGGTACTCCGTGCGATTCTCGAGCGATGGTCACGGCGGTCCATCAGGTTCGAATCGGCTGATCGCTGAACTCGACGATTGCGCGAACGCCGCGGGATGCATACTCCGCCCGCGAATCCGACTCGTCGTTCGCTGCCGGCGTGCCAGTCGGCCGCGCCGCGTCTCAGCCGTCGCGAGCGAACGGCTGGACGTCCGCCGGCACGCGCCGCAACGCCACCGCGCGGATGCGATCGGCGAGCGGGTACGTGTCGGCGCCGGCGTGGAT
Organism: Planctomycetia bacterium; assembly: GCA_031404455.1. GTDB lineage: Bacteria > Planctomycetota > JAJSAM01 > JAJSAM01 > JAJVHW01 > JANNHP01. The sequence goes on from JANNHP010000218.1 coordinate 17,424, forward strand.
CACGTCGAGGCGCTCGATGCCGAGGTCCGCGAGCGCGATCCGCATCGACTTCGTCACGACGGGCGCGGACGTGCGCTTGATCTCGAAGCCGAGCCGAACGCGGCCGCGGACGACGAGGAGGTCGAGCTCTGCGCCTTGCGCCGTGCCCCAGAAGAAGCACTCGTCGGGACGCGCGCCGAGCGTGTCGGCCACGGCATCGAGTGCGAAGCTCTCGAAGGACGCGCCGACCTTGGGGTGCGACTCGAGATCGAGCCTCTCGGGCAGGTTGAGGAGCGCATGCAGGATGCCCGTGTCGGCCACGTAGACCTTCGGAGACTTCACCTGACGCTTGGAGATGTTCTCGCTCCACGGTGCGAGACGGCGCACGGCGAACGTGGACACGAGCGAATCGAGGTAACGACGGACGGTCATCTCCGACACGCCGAAGGAGCGCGCGAACTCGGCAGCGTTCCACACCTGCCCGTGCCAGTGCGCGAGCATGTGCCAGAATCGGCGGAGCGTCTCGGTCTGGACCGACACCCCGAGCCGCGGCAGGTCGCGCTCGAGAAACGTCTGGATGAAGGAGCGCCGCCACGTGAGGCTCTCTTCCGCCGAAGCGGCGAGGAACGAACGCGGGAAGCCGCCGCGCAGCCAGAGTTCATCCGCGTTCTCGGCGCCCGTCTCCGACAGGGAGAAGCCGCGGAGCTCGTGGAACACGATCCGGCCTGCGAGCGTCTCGGAGCTCTGCGCCAAGAGTTCGGGCGAGGCGCTGCCGAGCACGAGGAAGCGTGCGGGTGCGTCCGGGCGGTCGGCGAGGACCCTGAGCGCCGGGAAGATCTCGGGGCGGAGTTGGATCTCGTCGAGCACGACGAGACCTCGGATCGGTTCGAGCGCGAGCATCGGATCAGCGAGGCGGCCGACCGTGCGCGGGTCTTCGAGGTCGAAGAACTCGACCGGACCCGGGGACGCGGCCGCGACCTGGCGCGCGAGAGTGGTCTTGCCGCTCTGCCGGGGGCCGAGGATCGCGACGACGGGGAAGGCGCCGAGCAGCGAGCCGACTCGACGGACGTGGCGGGAGCGTTCGATCACGCGCAGAACTTACCACGTAAAGACATCGAGCGGTGGTGGAAATACATGGAGAAGTGCACTGCCCAGCCTCATTCCCTCAGCGCCACGCTCGGCGGCACGCGCGACGCCTTCCACGCGGGGACGAGGCCCGACACCACGCCGATGATGGTCGAGAACGTGACCGCGGCGATGACCACGTCGGTCGTGATGCGGAACGCGAACGCCTGCTCGGTGAACGTCTTCCAGTTCATCGTGCCGGTCGCGACGTTGTTCACCGGAAGGGCCAGCAGCACGCCGACGATTCCGCCGAGGAGGCCGAGGATCAGCGCCTCGAAGAGGAAGCCGATCAGGATCTGCCGCGGCCGGAAGCCGAGGGCGAGGAGCGTGCCGATCTCGCGCGTGCGCTCGGCGAGCGACGCGAGCAGCGTGACGGCCGTGCCGAACGCGGCGCCCGTCGCCATGATCCCGGCGATGAAGTAGCCGACGAACTTCAGCACGTCTCCGAGCATGCCCGCCTGGCTGGCGAAGTAGCCGGGCTCCGTCTGGACCTTCACGCCGAGACGCTGGTCGTCTTCGAGCACGGCGATGAGCGGGTCCGGGCCCTCGCGCGGCGCGGGCTCGGCGCGGCGCAGGATGCACGTCTGGTAGATGGGGCGGTTCAGCACCTGGAGGAGCACCTCGGCGTCGCACCAGATCTCGGAGTCGTAGGCGCCGCCCTGCGAGTCGAGGACGCCGACGACGGGCCATTCCTGGTCCTGCAGCTCCAACTGACCGCCGACCTTGCTGCCCTTCATGCGACCGACGAGCGACTTCCCGACGACGACCTCGCGCGTGCCCGGCTGGAACTTCCGTCCCTCGCGGATGACGAGGAAGTCGCGGATCTCGAAGCTCGCCGCCGACACGCCGCGCAGCGTGAAGTTCGCGGTGCCGCCGCCCTCGCGCTCGAGGTTCAGCGCGGCATAGCACTCCGGCGCGGCAAGCGGTTCGCCATCGCGGCCGAGCGCGACGCCCTGGTACGAGCGCAGGAGACGCGCCGCGTCGCGCGAGATGCCGCTCTCGCCCTCGCTCGTCGCGCCCTGGCGCAGCACGATGAGGTTGTCGTCGCGGCCGGTGCGCGTGAGCGAGAGCTCGAAGCCGCGGGCGAGGGCGAGCACGAGCACGAGGATGCCGACCGAGAACCCGATCGAGAGGACCGAGAGCACCGTGCCGCCGCGCCGGACGATGAGGCTTCGCAGGTTGTAGCGGAGGAGCTTGAAGATCATCCGCGCCTCGACAGTCCCGAGACCACGCTCGTCCGAGTCGCGACGATCGCCGGCACGGCGCCGCTGACGAGTCCCACGAGCGCCGCGATCGCCACCGCGCCGAGGGCCGTCTCCGGGAGGATCATGAATCCCGGGAACATGCGGTCGAGGATCTCCACGCGCCGGATGTCGAACATCCAGTGCGCCGCGGCGACGCCCGCGACGCCGCCCGTCCCGCAGACGAGCACCGACTCGGCGACGAGCAGCGTCGCCACGACGCCGCCGGGGAATCCGAGCGCCTTCAGCACGCCGATCTCGAGCCGCCGCTCGCGCCCGGCGAGGAGCATCGTGTTCAGCGCGATCATGAACGCCGCGAAGAGCACCGCGCCGCCGATCATCGACAGCAGCAGGGGCACGTTGCCCCACATCGAGACGAACATCTGGTTGAAGGCCGCCTCGGTCACGGTCGTCGTGGCGTGGTCGCTCGACGCGAATCGCAGGTCCACGTCGCGCGCGATGGCGCCCGTCTCGACGTTCGGATCGCAGGCGAGCACGAAGATCCCTACCTCGGACGTGCCGCCGTCCCGCTCGATCGACTGCTCGAGGTACTTCCACTGGAAGAAGAGCATCGCCTCGTCGATCTGGTCGCGGCCCTTCAAGTAGATGCCGCGGACGGTGAACGTGTACTGGCCGGGGAAGATGTTCCCCGTCATCTCGATCTTGTCGCCGATCGCGAACCCGAACTCGCGCACGAGGCCCATGCCCACGATGCACGACCCGCGGTCGGCTTCGAACGCCTCCCACTGATCGGCGGGCATCGCGATGTCGGGACGCGGGCCCTCACCGTAGACGCGGCGCAGCGTCGCGGGCTCCGTCGCGAAGCGCGAGAACATGTTCTTCTCGTCGATGTAGACGCCGCCGAACCACGTCCAGTCGGTGACGTCGCGGACGCCCGGCACCGTCTGGAGTTCGTGCCGCAGTCGCACCGGCTGGTTCTTGAAGAGCCCGAGGGCACTCGTCACCACGAGCCGGTTCGCGTTCGAGTCCTTCACGACCGACTGGAGCCCGGTGACGACCGTGCGCAGCGTCGCGAGCAGGAAGATGGCGAGCGCCACGCCCGCCGCGGTCAGCGCGGTCCTGAACCACGACCGCCTGAGGTGCGCGACGAGGAGGCGCCAGGGCATTACGACCGGACCTCGTCGGCGACGAGGAAGCCCTTCTCGAGATGGACGAGGCGGTCCGCGCACTTCGCGGCGGCGGGGTCGTGCGTCACCATCACGATCGACTTCCCGTAGTGCTCGTGGAGCGCCTGGAGGAGGTCGAGGATCTCGTGCGCGCTCTTCGCGTCGAGGTCGCCCGTCGGCTCGTCGGCGAGGAGGAAGCTCGGGTCCGTGACGATCGCGCGGGCGATGGCCACACGCTGCTGCTGGCCGCCGGAGAGCTGGGACGGGTAGTGATCCATGCGGTCGGAGAGGCCGACGGTCGAGAGCGCCACCTCGACGTGCTCGCGGCGTTCCTTGCGCGAGAGCGGTGTGAGGAGGAGCGGCAACTCCACGTTCTGGTACGCGGTCAGGACCGCGAGCAGGTTGTAGAGCTGGAAGATGAAGCCGACGTGGCGCGAGCGCCACCCGGCGAGTTCCGCGGGGCTGCGCCCGACGAGGTCCTCGCCGCCGACGACGATCGAGCCCTCGTCCGGCACGTCGAGTCCGCCGAGCAGGTTGAGCAGCGTCGTCTTGCCGCTGCCCGACGGGCCCATCAACGCGACCCACTCGGCGTCGCCGACGTCGAGGTCGATGCCGTGCAGCACGCGGACGGTCTCGGCACCCTTCGCGTACGACTTCACGACGCCGCGGACTTCGATGAGCATGGCGCTACTTGGGAGCGTCCGCGAGGCGGACGAGCTTGCCCGAGGCGAGGTCCGCGGGCGGCGAGACGATCACGTCCTCGCCGCCCGCGAGGCCCGACGAGATCTCGACGAGGTCGCCCTTCTCGGCGGGGGACGCGGGCGACACGACCTCGCGGAACTCGGCCTTCCCGTCCTTCATCTCGAAGGCGCCGCGCTTGCCGCCCGACGTCACGAGCGCGGCCTTCGGCGCGAACACGCGGTCGCTCCCGAGCGCGATCGACTCCGAGCCCGCCGTCAGGAACTCCACTCGGCCGCTCATCTCCGGGCTGACACCGTCGTCGAGCGCCTTGAAGGCCACCTTCACCTGCACCGTGCTCTTCGTGCGGTCCGCGGTGGGGACGATCTGCCGCACGAACCCCGCGTACGGGTGCTCGCGCCACGAGTCGAGGACGATCCGGCACGGGCCGTTCGTCTCGATCTTCCGGATGTCGCGCTCGATGACCTCGACCTCCATCTCGAGCGTCGAGAAGTCGGCGAGCGTGATGACCGCGCCGCGCGTCGTGCTGCCGGCGGCGTTGACGGGGGCGACCATCTCGCCGATCTCCGCCTCCTTGCGCAGCACGCGGCCCGCGAACGGCGCGACGATGTCCGCATCCGCGCGCATCGCCTCGGCCTGGCGGACGCCCGCCTCGGCGGCGACGACGGACGCCTCGATCGACGCGATGCGCGCGGCGGCGGCGGTCGCCTCGAGCGCGGACTGCTTCGCGTTCGCGCGCCACGTGCCGGTCTGCGCCTTCATCTGGTCGAGGCGGCGCTGCGCGACGTCGCGTTCCATCTGCGTGCGGTCGAGCGCCTCCTGGCTCGTGGCGATGCCGGGCTTCAGCGACTGCTCGCGCTTCAGCGTCCGTTCGGCGTCGGTGAGGCGGCTCTCCATCTCGCGCTCGATCGCCTCGGACTCGGCGATCCGCGCCTCGGCGGCGACGGCGGCCGCGGTCATCGCCTCGGCGTCGCGCTTCGCGGTCTCGACCTCCGCGCGGCGGACGAACACGTGCGCCTTCGCCTGCTCCACAGCGGCGGTGAGGTCGGCGCATCCGAGCTGGGCGATGAGCTGACCGGCCTTCACGTCGTCTCCGACGTCCACGTTGAGCTTCTCGAGGCGCCCCGAGAGCCGCGACGAGATCGCCGCGCGCCGCCGCGCGACGACGTAGCCGCTCGCGGTCGTCCGGATCGCGCCGTCGGTCGCGGGGACGCGCTGCACGCGGGCCGTGCTCACCTTCGGCGCCATCAGCTCCTCGCCCATCGTCAGCCAGACGGAGGCGGCGATCCCGATCAGGACGAGTGCGACGACGACCCACGGTCCGGCGCGGCGGCGGCGGCGCATGGCGGGCGAGGAGCGATCGATGCGGAGCCGGTCGAGACCCGGAGCCGCGGGGGGCGGCGGCGCTTCCTGCCGGTCACTTCCCGCCTGGCTCGCCACTCGGCTCCTCCTCGTCCTTCCCGTCCGTGCCGGCCTTCACCTTGAACTTCACGCCCTTGCCGTCGAACTCCTCCGGCAGGAAGGCGACGTTCTTCGGCGCGGCGACCCCCGTGCGCTTCACGAGTTCGTCGACGTCGACGACGTTCTTGCCCCACTCGACGACCGTCCCGGCCTGCCCTCCGCTCTCGTTCTTCACCGGACGTCCGACCGCGAGCTGCCTCACCGGCAGGAATCCGTCCGTGCCGAATGCCTCGCCGAGCGCTCGCCACGCACCGTCCTGCACCTCCGTCACTCGCTCGGGAGTCAGCTCGCCGTCGACGCCGATGGTGAGAACCATCTCCGCGCGGTCGTTCTTCTCGATTCCGAAGATGGCGGTCTCGCCGAAGTCCTTCTGGAGCCGCTGCACGTACACGGTCGCGTTCTTCCCGAACGAGATGCCGGCCATGACCTTGTCGCCCCAGAGGAGCCAGCCGATCCCGCAGCAGAGGATGCCGAGCCCCGCGATCGCTCCGATGACGACGAGGAAGATCTTCCCCGGGGTCCACTTGCCGCCTTCGCTCATCGCTCAGCTCCTCCGTTCATCCCGGCTGGGACGTGCGGCCACGGTACTCGATCCACTCGACGACGATGAGAGAGAGCCCGAGGGCGACGATCGTCACCCCGGCGAACGCCGTGATCGCCGCGAAGTTCGACGCGGGCTCCGCCACGTTGACGAGCCGCGCGGCGGCTCGCAGCGAATCCGGCGGGACGGCGCGCGAGAGCTGCGAGCGGACGTAGTGGATCAGCGTGAGCTGCACGATCGGACCGGCGAGGAGCGCCACGAAATTCTCGACGAAGATGAACATCACGCCGAACGCGAGACCCTTGCGGAACACCGACGAGACGAGCTGGAAGAGGGCGAGGTATGCCGGGTACGCCATCAGCGTGGCGGCGGCCGCGACGCGCGTCACCTGGCCGAGGTCGGCCTCGGGCCTCGTCTCGAGCGGGAGGCCGATCCCGAACACGCCGACGGTGAGGATGATCGTGCCGACCAGGAGCGCCGCGAGGTAGCGCCCGAGCGACACCGTCCATCGCGGGATCGGCGACGTGAACCAGTACGTGAGCGTGCCCTCCTCGGCCTCGGGCCACGGGAACGCCGTCGCGAAGACGAGCGCCACGACCGGGACCGCGATGCCGAAGTGGTAGCGCGACAGCATTCCGTAGAAGAACTGCTCGTGCGCCTGCGCGTCGGCGCGGCCCGCGGCGACGAGCGCGCCGAGTGCCGCGGGGAGCGCCACGACCGCGAGGGCGATGAAGGGACGCCATCCCTTGAACGAGCGGCGCACGGTGAGCTGCGCCACCTGGAAGACCGCCTCGAACGCGTCGTGGCGCCGGTGCGCGGGGCCCGGATGCCGCGGTGCTTCGTTCATCGCACGAGCGTCTCGAAGAGGGCCTTGATGCTGTCGTCGGGGCTCACGCACCCGCTGACGCCGAGGTCGCCCTCCGAGGCCTCGGCGGTGAGGCGCGCGTAGAAGACGTCGGGGCGCGGCGTCGTCACGTCCACGCCGCCCTCGCGGACCGCGGCGCTCTCGACGCAGTCCCACGAGAGCACGCGCACGCCGAGCTCGCGCGGCCGCTCGGCCGTGAGGTGGACGCGGTGCGGGTACTTGTCGATGAGGGCGCGGATCTCGCGGGCGTCGCCCTGCGCCGCGAGGCGTCCGCGGTGGATCATCAGCACCTGCCGCGTGGCCGCTTCGATCTCGTAGAGAACGTGCGAGCTGAAGATCACGGTCGCCCCGCGCGCGGCCGCCTCCTTCAGCGCCTTCTGCACGTTGTGGCGCCAGAGCGGGTCGAGTCCCGTGAGCGGCTCGTCGAGGAAGAGGAGTTCCGGATCGTGCGCCAGCGCGAACGCGAGTTTCGCGCGCTGCCGCATGCCCTTCGAGTAGCCGCGGATGCGGCGGTTCATCGCGTCGGCGAGTCCGAACCGGTCGAGCCACTCCTCGGCGAGACGTCCCGAAGACTCTGGATCGACGCCGCGCAGGCGCAGGAGGAACGACACGAACTCGCGGCCGGTCAGGTCCTCGAAGATGGCGTCCTGCTCGGGGCAGATGCCAATCCGGTGGAAGAGGTCGGGGTTCGCGAAGGGCGTCATGCCGAGCACGCTCACGGTCCCGAGACTCGGACGGAGCTCCCCGGTGAGGATCTTCAGCAGCGTGGATTTCCCCGCCCCGTTCGGTCCGAGGAGTCCGACGACGCCGCCCGAGATCTCGAACGTGATCTCGTTCAGCGCCACGACCTCGCCGTAGGAGCGCGAGAGGTCGCGGACCTCGATGACGGGCGCCGTCACTCTTGCACGCTCACGTGGACACCTCGACCGCGCGCAGGCGCCACCACACGAGCGCGAGGAGCGTCACGGGCAGCACGAACGCGATCCCGAACGCGGCGGGCGCGCTGATCCAGTCGGGGATCTGGAGACCGCAGAGCGGCGCCGTGAGCGTGCCGATCGCGTAGCTCGGTTGCAGCACGTGCCACGCTTTGTCGCGATACGCCTCGGAGAGGATCGCGCCGAGTCCCTCGAGGGCGAGGTTGACGAACGCGGCGACGATCGTGACGAACGCGGGACGCCGCATCACGGCCGAGAGCGACATCACGAGCGCGACCGACCAGAGCGCATAGAAGGAGCTCGCCCCGAGGATGACGAGCGGCGCGATCCACGTCTTCCACGTGAACGTGGACGCCGAGCCGAACGCGACGCTCTCGATCCAGAGCAGGAAGCACGGCGCCGCCGTCGTCAGCGCCACGAAGCTCGCCGCCGCGAGGATCTTCCCGAGCATGTAGTCGAGCTTCGTGACCGGGCGCGAGAAGTAGATCTGCAGTCCGCCCGTGCGACGGTCGGAGGCGAGGAGTCCCGCCGCGACGACGGCCGGGAAGATCACCGACGCGAAGCTCGCGTGGTGGAGCAGTTCCCACACGAGGCCCAGCATGTTGCCCTGCAAGAGTCCGAGCACGGCACCGGGGTTCACTCCGTCGCCGCTCGCGAACGCGACGGTGGGCGGGGGAAGCGGCGGCATCGCGCGGTTGCCGAACATCGACGTTCCGAGCGTCGTCATGAAGATGAGCACGGCGTAGATCACGTACGGCCAGAAGCTGAGCAGGAAGAGCAGCACCCAGCCCCACCACTTCATGCGCGGACGGATGTTCTCCCACGCGATGAGCGGGATGCGGCTCCCCGTGGAGCGTTCGCCCACATACCGGCGGTAGCCCTGCTCGAAGACGGGCATGTCAGGCCTTCTGCTCCATGGCCCGGATGAAGGCGCCCTCGAGCGACTGCTCGAACGACGAGAGCTCGCGCACGACGCTCGACGACGCCGTCGCCGCGCGGAAGAGGAGGCGCGCGGTCTCCGTCTCGGGGATGCCGACGACGAGCGTCTCGTCCTCCTCGGCCTTCAGAGTGGCGCCCGCCGCCGCGAGCGCCGCGAGGAACGCCGCGCGGTCGCCGTCGATGCGGACGCGATACGTCCCGGCTTCGAGACGGCGGATCTCCTTCACGTTGCCCTGCGTCGCGACCTGGCCCGCGCGCAGCACGACGACGTGCTGGCACACGGCCTCGACGTCGGGGAGGAGGTGCGAGCAGAGCACGATGCTCTTCCCGTGCGTCCCCGCGAGGTCGGAGATGAGTTGCAGCACCTCGTCGCGGCCCTTCGGGTCGAGTCCGTTCGTCGGCTCGTCGAGGAAGATGAGCTCGGGGTCGTGGACGAGCGCCTGCGCGAGCCTGAGGCGCTGGCGCATGCCGGTCGAGTACTGGTCCACCTTGCGGTAGCGCGCCTCGCCGAGACCGACGTAGTAGAGGATCTCGTGCGCGCGGCGCTGCGCCTCGCGCCGCGGCAGGCCGCAGAGGACCCCGGCGAACAGCACCGACTCGGCGCCCGAGAGCCCGGGCAGGTACGCATCCACCTCGGGCATGTACCCGACGACGCGACGGACCTCGGCGGGGGACTGCGCCACGTCGATCCCGAGGACCGTGGCCGTCCCCGCGTCGGCGGGCAGGAGGCCGAGCAGGATCTTCAGCAGCGTGGACTTCCCCGCGCCGTTCGGGCCGAGGAGTCCGACGCCGCCCGCCGGGAAGTCGACGGTGAGTCCGCGGAGCGCTCGGACGTCGCCGAACGACTTCTCGATCCCCGCGACCGTCACCGTGTGCATGGGGGAGGGAGGATAGCGGTGGGCGAGTGCGGGTTCACTCAACCGCTTGGACGCACGGGGAGCGCTGGTCGCCGCGGAGCGGGGTCGATCGGACGGCCGTCCGCTACTTCAGCTTCGGGTCGTTGAGCTCGTCGAAGTTCTTCACGAAGTCGGGGATCTTCACGAGCCAGTCCTCGTTGTCCGCGAACTTCGCCGACGTCGTGAACCGCATGAGCCAGGTGAAGGCGCCGCTCGAGCCGTTCTGCACCCAGAGGTACCAGTCGCGGCGCATGCGCTTGGCCGTGTCGGCGGCCTCGTCCTTCGAGGTGCCGGTCGCGAAGGCCCAGAACTCCGTCACGCCGAGGCTCTTCTTCGCGGACGCGCGGCACTTGTCCTTGCTGGTCTCCGTGGCGTCCTTCATCCAGTCGTCGTAGTAGCCCGCGGCCATGTCTTTGATGTCGGAGACCTTGACGCTCTTGCCGATCGACTTGAACTCATGGCTGAACACCGACCTCATGTTCCCGCCCGTGGCCTTCGAGTGAGGCGAGCGCCAGATGTAGAGCTCGATCGAAGGCGTTGGGTCGGTCGCGTTGCCCGACGGGAACGTCGCGTGCATCATCGGCTTCGGGTCGTCCACGTCCTTCGGGTCCTCGCCGCCCTGGATCTCCCAGCGCGGGTCCTTCAGCTTCGTCGTGTCGACGAAGTACGAGAGGTCGGCGGTGGGGATCTTCTTCGCGTCCGTGAACTTCTTCCGGACGGCGTCGCGGTTGGCCTTGATCTGGGCCGGGTCGTCCTTGGCGGACGCCGTGATCGAGGGCGTGAGGATCGCCGCGGCCGCGAAGGCGGCGGCGACGGAGAAGGCGCGGGCGGACATCGGGAACCTCCGTATCTTTCGACGCTGCAACGATACCGCCGTGTGGACGGCCGGGGAAGCCTTTGGGTTCCGCCCCGAGTTCCGCAAAGCGCGAGCCGTCACGGCCGGCGCCACGTCGAGCCCGCCGGGTGCTGCGCCTCCCACGCGTTGCGTTCGAAGTGTGTAGCCGGGAAGGGACGCAGCGGTGCCTCGGCCCCGGAGCCGGCCACGGGGGCGCCGCTGCGCAGGAACCAGGCTCGCGTGCCGCCCTTCTCCCGCAACTGCGGTCGCGGTCCGGGGACGACCTCGAACGAGACCGTCGCGCCGCCGACCCTGCGGTCGTAGGCGCTCGCGAGCGAGGCGCCGGCGTCGCGAACGACGACCACCGGCGTCCCGGCGGCGTCGTCCTCCACCGCGTCGATCTCCCGGAGTGCCGAGAACGGATAGAACCGCGGCGCGCCCGGGACCTCGAGCGAGAGACCCCACGCGGCGTGCGAGTTGCGCAGGGCGTACGGATCGGTCTCGACGGGCGCCTCGGGGGCGAGGGGCTTCGCGAGGACGAGCGTCGCCGGGTGCTCCTGCCTCCACGCGGCGAACGTCATCACCGACGTGGCGGGGAAGCGCGCCATCCGGTTGCCACGCAGCGGGCCCGTCATCGCCGTCCCCGTGGCGTGGTGCCAGAGGCTGTCGGTCTCGCGGTCGTAGAGCAGGAACGAGTTGCGCCAGAGCCACCCGGAATGGCCGAACGTGAGCGGGCGGCCGTCCGCGCGCCGCTCGTGGACGACGCCGGTTCCGCAGAGCGGACACCAGCAGACGAGGAGGTCGTGACCCGCGGCCGTGTGCTCCACGATCTCCACCTGGTTGAGGTAGAGGATCGGGTACGCGATCGTGACGCCGCCGAGGTCGACGCCGAGGACGCGTTCGTCGTCGCGCATCCGGGGCGCCTCCGCGGCGGGGACGAACCGTCCGTCGCGCACGACGGTGAAGCAGTCGCGCGTGCCCATCGTCCTGTCGATCTCGGAGAGGAACTGCTTCTCGGACGAGAGCGTCGCCGGATCGACCGGGGTGGCGACGGGACCGGTGTCCGGCACGCGTCCGCAGGCGGCGAGGAGGACGACGAGGGCGATCGCGGGGCGCATCGGGCGAGCACGCTACCACCCGGGCGGGGCCGTCGCAGGCGGGGACGTCGCGCCCGGCGCGCGCCGGGCGAAAACGCAGGAGGCGGTCTCTCGCGAGACCGCCTCCCGAATTCCTGGCCGCCCCCGAAGGGAACGAGCCCGTCGGCTCTGCCCTTAGGCGGCCGTCCTGTTACTTCCACCGATCATGATCACCTCCTGTCGAGGGGCCTCCCGCGCGGGCCACGTTGCCGCCGCCCGCTGACGTTCGGCCCGGCCTCCCCCTCTCGCCGTCCAGTGGAGAACGGCGTCGGGGCTTGGTCCGGTCACGCACGTCTGCGCGACACCGCGGCGGAAGATACCGTCCGCTCCCCGGCCGGGGAAGGGGGTCAGCGAGATTTTCCCGCGGGGTCGGCGGACCCACCCTCGACGACGTCCGCGAGGGCGTCCGCGAGCTTCGCGAGGACGCTCTCCTGCGCCGTGCCCAGCGCTCTCGCGACGACGTTCCCGCGGCGCGCGGTCGGGCACTCCGCGCGGGAGACGGCCTCGAACCGCTTCGCGGCTTCCTCGCCGGCGAACGCGAGCACCGCGGCGTTCGTGCCTTCGACGAGCGCCTGGGCGCCGCCGACGTGTTCCTCGAAGAGCTTCTCGGCCGCGTCGAGCCCGCGCATCGACGCGTAGCGCTCGAGCAGTTGGAGTTCCGACAGCGGCTTCGCCGCGTCGCCGAAGCCGATCGCCGCGAGGACGCGCGCGCCGCGCTCGTCGCGCACTCCGCCGGGCCAGCGCGACGGCACCGAGATCGACCACGTGGACGCCGGCGGCGACGCGATCGCCCGGTCGGCGAGCTCCACGCCCTCGCGTTCGACGAGCGCGCCGACGAACCGCGCGCCGAGCCGGTACGTGAGGTTCACGTGCCACTCGCGCTCGGTCTTCGGCGACTCGCCGCCGGGCAGGATCTCGACGAGGTCCGCGGGCGCCCCCGCGGCGGTCGCGGCGATCCGGCCGAAGTGGACCGCGCGGCCCTCGGCGACCATCGCGACGGCGCGCAGCGCCTCGTCGTCGGCGGCGCCGCGGTAGAGCTTCGCGAGATCGAAGCGCGCGTCGTCGAGGGCGTGGACGCACTCGTGCGCGAGCGACACGCGCAGGAGGTGCGTCGCGCGCTCGCCCTCCACCTTCAACGCAGCGCACTGCGTGTCGAATCCCTCGCGGACGACGATCACGTTGTGGGTGCCGAAGCTGTACCGCGCGAGGCACGAGCGTACCGACGTCTGCGCCGCGAGCTTGAGGAGTCCCTCGCGCTGGGACTTCGGAAGCGACGCGTACCGCCGCTCGAACTCGGGCCGCATGTCCTCCGCGAACACGGCCTGCGCGGACATCTCCGAGAGCGCCACGACCCGCGGCGGCGCGGGGAACGTGGCGCCGCACGCCTTCTCGACCAGCGGCGCGACGTCGGCGAGCAGTTCCTGCGCGCGCCCGAGCGGATGCTCGTCCCCGGCCCGCGCGTCACCGCACGCCAGCGCGGCCGCGATCAGCACTCCTGCAAGTCTCATCCCATCCAGCCTCGGCCGTCTTCGTCACGGCTGCGTCGCGGAACGGCGAAAGCCGTTCGTCAGACGAGCCCCGTCGCCGCGATGGCCGAGCGTTCGATCGACTCGGTCTCGCGCGAGATCGTCTCGGCCTCGGCGAGCATCTTCGCGCGGAGCGCCTCGTCCTCTACCGACGGCAGGTTGATGCGCACGTTCATGTCCGCGCCGCGGAGCGCGGCGCGGGCGAGGAGTGCGGCGACGGCGCCGTCGCTCGCGGCGTTCGGGTTGCCCTTCTTCGCGACGACCGCGGCGAGCTTCATCACCGCGAGCGCCGCGCGCATCGTCTCGAGGGGGACCTCCGCCGCGCGGATCGCGGCTTCGCCCATCGCCTTCTTCCGCGCGGCTTTCTCGGCGTCGTTCGACTTCGGCAGCTTCATCGCCTCGACGAAGCCCTCGTACGCCCTGGCGTCACGGCGCACGAGCGACGACATCTCCGTCTGGAGGACCGCCGCCTCGGCGCGGACGCCGCGGAGTTCCGCGTCGACCTCCTTGAACTTCTCGCGGCCGACCGTGACGTTGCAGACCATCACGACGAGCGAGGCGCCCATCGCGCCGGCGAGCGCCGCGGCCGATCCGCCGCCCGGGGCCGGCGATTCGCTCGCGAGCGCCGCGAGGAAGGGCGCCGCGGATTCGAGCGGGTCCGGCGCCGCGAGACGGTTCTCGAGGATCTGCTCGTCGGACCAGTCGCGCGGATTCGTCAGATCGACGAACGCCTTCGTGATCGCCGCCTGCGGAACGAGTCCGACGACCTCGCTCTCCAGCACTTTCACACCCGCGATCTCGGCGCGGCGGCGGATCTCCTCGTACGCGACGCCGGGCGAGGTCTTCCTGTAGTCAACGAGGTTCATCGACACCTGCGCCACGTCGCGGTCGGCGAGGTGGAACCCGAGCGCCTTGACGCCTGGGAGCCCACCGTCCTTCTCGCGGATCTCCTTCGCGATCCGCTTCGCGAGCGCGACGTCGTTCGTGGCGAGGTTGACGTTGTAGGCGACGAGGAAGAACCGCGCGCCGATGGCCGTGCAGCCCGCGGACTCGTGGATCTTGCGCGGGCCGAAGTCGGGATCGCGCGCGGGGTCCGTGCCGATCGCGTCGCGCAGGCCCTCGAACTGCCCCGAACGCACGGCGGCGAGGTCGCGCCGCTCCGGGCGCGCCGCCGCGTCGGCGTAGAGGAAGACGGGGATGCCGAGTTCGCGGCCGGCGCGCTCGCCGAGCGCCTTCGCCGCGGCGACGCACTCCTCGGTCGTCGTCTCGCCGAGCGGGATGAACGGGACGACGTCCGTCGCGCCCATCCGCGGATGGGCACCCTGGTGCGTTCGCAGGTCGATGAGCGCCGCGGCTTTCTTCATCGCGCGGAACGCGGCCTCCTGCGCGGCGTCGAGCGGTCCGACGAACGTGACGACGGAGCGATTGTGATCGGCGTCGGACTCGCGGTCGATCAGCGTCACGCCCGCGACCGACGAGATCTCGGCGCAGATCGCGTCCACCACCTCGGGACGACGGCCTTCGCTGAAGTTGGGGACGCACAGGACGAGACGCATGGGCGGCAACCTCCGGTTCGCGCCGATGAGACTGGATGGACGCCCGAAGCGCGGCGGAGAAACGCGCCGGGCAGTTTCAGAGGTAGCCGAGTGCGCGGAGCCGTTCGATCAGGTCCCGGTGCGCGCCGCGAAGCTCCTCGAGCGACTTGACTCCGATCTTCCGCTCCAACTCCTCGCGCAGTCGCTGGAGGTCCGCCGGTCGTTCGCGGCCGAGGTTCTTCAGCATCCTCGGGTCCGCTGCGAGGTCGAACAGGCCCTCCATGCCGGTGGGCACGTGATACGTGAAGCGCAGGCCGCCGCTCTCGTGCTGGAGGACAGGGGGGATTTCGGCGGGCCGTTCCTGTCCCGCGTCGCGGTGGATGCAGACGCCGAGGATCGCCGCGACGAAGAAGAGCACGAGCGCTGCGAGCGCGATCCGGGTGCGATGCGTCATCTCGGTGCCGCCTTCCTCGTCGCGATGCCCTGTCCCGCCACGAACCCGGTGGCCCAGGCCCACTGGAAGTTGAAGCCGCCGATGCGGCCGTCCACGTCGAGGATCTCGCCGACGAGGAAGAGGCGCGGGCACTTCCGCGACTCCATCGTGCGCACGTCCACCTCGGTGAGCGGCACGCCGCCCGCGGTCACCTCGGCGGCGTTCCAGCCGCGCGTGTCCGTGACGGGCAGACGCAGGTTCGTCGCCGCGTCGAGGAGACGCCTGCGGGAGTTCTTCGAGAGCTCCGAGAGACGCGTCTCCGGCGCCACGTCCGCGAGTTCCGCGATCCGCCGGGCGAGTCGCGCGGGCAGTCCGTCGAGCAGCGAAACGACCTGCAGCGTGCCCGCGCCGCGCGCCGTATCGAGCCATGCGGCCTCGACCTCCTCCGGGCGGCGGCCCGGGAAGAAGTTCACGCGGATCTCGGGCGGGGCACTCGCCATCCGTCCGACCGCGAAATGACGCGACACGTTCATCGGCGCGGGACCCGAGAGGCCGAAGTGCGTGACGAGGACCGGCCCCGACTCGAGGGCGACGCGGCGTCCCTCGGACCAGACCGACACCTCCGCCGGGACGGCGATCCCGGCGAGGTCCGCGAACACGTGCGGCTGGAGCACGAGCGGCACGAGCGCGGGCGCCGTCGGTCCGACCGTGTGGCCGAGCGTCTCCGCGAAACCGTAGCCCGCGCCGTCGCTGCCGGACTTCGGGAGCGAGCGGCCGCCGGTCGCGAGGACGAGGGCGTCGCACGCGATCGAGCGGTCGCCGGAGCCCACGTCGAAGCCCCGCTCCGTCCGCGAGACCGACTCGACGCGGAAGCCCGTCTCGACCGCCACGCCGAGCCGCGCGCACTCGGCGAGGAGTGCGTCGAGCACCGTCCTCGCCGAGTCCGAGACGGGGAAGAGCTTGTCGAACTCGGGCTCGTGCTTCAGCGGGACGCCGAGACCCTCGAAGAACTCCGCGGCGTCGTTCTCGTCGAAGCGGCGAAGGATGCGCGCGACGAGACTTCGGTCACCGTGGAAGTCCGACGGGGTGACGACCCTGTTCGTCACGTTGCAGCGACCACCTCCCGACGCCAGGATCTTGATGCCGGGCCGCGGCTGGCCCTCCAGCACGACCACGCGTAGCGACGCGTCTTCGCGCGCGGCCGTGATCGCCGTCATGAGCCCCGCGGCGCCGCCGCCCGCGACGGCGACGACGGCGCGGGGCTTCGCCCCGGGATCGTCGCGCCGCGCCGCCTCGGAGTCGTGCCGCGCCGCCTTGGAGTCGTGCTGCGCCGCCTTGGAGTCGTGCTGCGGATGTGAGTCGCCGTCCACGAGGCACTCTCTACCGCGGCGCGGGGGTTTCCGGAAGTCGTCGTCCGCGCCGTCGTCAGCGTCCGAGGCGAGCCTCGAGGTACGCGATCGTCATCGGACGGCTGATGATGCGCGACGCGAACTTCACGAGTTTCGCTTCGCCGGCCGTGCGGCCGTGCTTCGCCGCGGCCTCCTCGACCATTCTCCGCTGCTCGGGCGTCAGCGACGCGACGACCTCCTTCGCGAGCGGCTCGATCGACGATCGCGTCTTCTCGCGCAGCGCGACGAGCCCTGCCTTCGTCGCCACCTTCAGCGCCTTCCTGTCGATCGCGGGGTCCTTCGCCGCCGAGGCCCATGCCGCGGCGACGATGCGCCGCGCCTCGTCCTTCGCGGTCTCCACGATCGGCGCCGCAGCGCGCGCCTTCTCGAGGACGAGGCGCCGCTGGTCGTCGGTGACGTCGAGCGTCGCGAGTAACTTCACGACGCCCTGACGCCGCTCTCGCATCGCCTTGCCGAACTTCTCCCGGGCTTCGCCGCGCCGGCCTCGGGCGCCGCCGCCGCGCCTGCCGTCGCCCGCAAGGGCGTCCGCGGCCGCACCTCCTGCGATCACCGCGGCGAGAGCGACTGCGATCCACTTCGACTTCGTCATCCGGAACTCTCCTCGGATCGGGTCCAGCGTGTGTCCGAGTGAGAACCCTCCGGGTCGCGAAGGGTTTCGCGGTCGCCCGCTTTTGGACAGGTCGCCGCGCCGAGCCGAGACTCGGCGCGCCCTTTCCCTGATTTCCGTCCTTTCCATCTGGAGGTCCAGACACTCATGGCGAAAGCCGGCAAGAGCGTGAAGACGAGCGGCGAGGACCTGAACTTCCTCCACCAGGTGGAGCAGCAGTTCGACAAGGCCGCAGCCTGCCTCGACTACCACCCGTCGCTCCTCGCGCAGATCAAGACGTGCCGCAACGTCTACGAGTTCAACTTCCCCGTGAAGGTGAACGGCACGATCCAGATCTTCCGCGGATGGCGCGCCGAGCACAGTCACCACAGGAAGCCCACGAAGGGCGGCATCCGCTACGCCGAGCACGTGGACAAGGACGAGGTCGCAGCACTCGCGTCGCTCATGACGTTCAAGTGCGCGATCGTCAACGTGCCCTTCGGCGGCAGCAAGGGCGCGGTCAAGATCAACCCCTACCAGACGCCGGTCGACGTGCTCGAGCGCGTCACCCGCCGCTACACCGCGGAACTGATGTGGAAGGGATTCATCGGGCCCGGCACGAACGTCCCCGCGCCCGACATGGGCACCGGCGAGCGCGAGATGGCGTGGATCGCCGACACGTACGACGTCATGAACGGCGGCGGCGTGGACAACTTCGGCTGCGTCACCGGCAAGCCCGTCTCGCAGGGCGGGATCGCCGGGCGCACGGAAGCGACCGGACGCGGCACCTTCTACGGCGTCCGCGAGGCTCTCTCGCACGCCGACGACTGCAAGCGCCTCGGACTCACGACGGGTCTCGAGGGCAAGTCGGTCGTCATCCAGGGCTACGGCAACGTGGGCTGGCACGCGGCGCACATCATGTCGAAGGAGGGCGGCGCGCGGATCACCGCCATCGGCGAGTGGAACGGCTGGCTCCACAACGAGAAGGGCATCGACCTCGACGCACTCGAGGACTGGCGCCGCGAGAAGAAGACGATGCTCGGCTTCCCGGGTGCGAAGACGAATACGAAGCCCGCGGGCGTCCTCGAGGTCGCCTGCGACGTGCTCGTCCCGGCGGCGCTCGAGAACCAGATCACGATGGAGAACGCGGGGCGCGTCCGCGCCAAGATCGTCGCCGAGGCCGCGAACGGTCCGACGACGCCCGGCGCGGAGAAGATCCTGCTCAAGAACGGCGCGATGATCATTCCCGACATCTACCTGAACGCCGGAGGCGTGACGGTCAGCTACTTCGAGTGGACGAAGAACCTGAACCACATCCGCTACGGGCGCATGTCGAAGCTCCTCGAAACGAGCCGCACGAACGGCATCCTCGACGCGGTCGAGAAGATGACCGGCAAGTCGTTCACGTCCGAGGAGCGCACGCGCCTCTCGCGCGGCGCCGAGGAGATCGACCTCGTCCGCTCGGGTCTCGAGAACACGATGGTCGAGAGCTACCGCGAGGTCCGCGGAGCGCTGCACCAGAACAAGAAGATCAGGGACCTGCGCACCGCCGCGATGGCCGTGGCCATCTCGAAGGTGGCGAAGAGCTACGAGTCGCTCGGCATTTTCCCGTAGCCGCGCCAGGGCCCGCGGCTACGGGAAAATGCGTAGTCGTGCGTCGTCGTGCCGGCGGGCGCAACGGAGGGGCTGCGCGCTAGCCTCTCGAGCCTCAGTCGTTCATCTAGAAGTCCGGCCGAGGTCGTTCCTCGGTCGGACTTCTACGCGCCGAACTGCCTGAGGTGATGGTCCAGGTGCTTCCACTGGAGCACGCCCCACTCGTCGCCGGTGAGCTTCTGGACGAACGCGTGCCGGTACTTCGCCGCGGAGACGGGCCCGGCGTCGTGGAACTTGCGGACGACCGCGACGAGCCGCGACTTCTCGCACGCGAAGTCGCACGTCGCCTTGTGCAGCACGAGCAGCGGGTGCGTCGGCGAGTCCTTCGAGAAGGGCTTCGGACCCAGCATCCAGCCCTTGAACAGCGGACCGATCAGCTTCGCCATGAAGGGCGAGTGGAGCACTGCGTCGCCGGTCGCCGCCTCCATCCCGAGCGCGCAGTGCGACATCATCTGCGCGGGGTCCATCTTGCCCCAGCCGCGCGGCGAGCCGGGGCGCAGCGCGTCGATGCGGCCGAGGATGCGGTCCTTGGCTGCGGGGTCGAAGAGGGTGTCCATGGGCGCGAAGCCTACCCCGCGCCTGCCGCCGAGATCCAATCGCTGCGCAAGAGGCCGTACTCGAGCTCGTCCACGAATCCCGCGCCGCGCACCACGTACTCGCGCTTCACGCCCTCGCGACGGAACCCCACGCGTTCGAGCAGCGCGATGGAGCGCGGGTTGTCCGCGTACGCCTCCGCGCCGATCCGGCGCAGGCCGAGCGCGCCGAACGCGTGGGCGACAGCGGCGCGCAACGTCTCCGTCCCGTAGCCGCGGCCCCATGCGTCCTTCTCGCCGATACAGAATCCGGTGCGGCAGCGTCCCTGCGCCCGTTCGATCCGCGCGAGGTGGATGAAGCCGATGAACCGGCGCGTCGCGGCGATCCGGATCGCGAAGCAGACGACGTCGTCCCGCGGCAACATCCACTTCGCGAGCATCTCCCTCGTCGCGTCGAGACTCTGCCCGCCGAGGTCGTCGTCGCTCATCGCGAGGATCTCGGCGTCATTCTCCCATCTGTTGAGCGCGTCGAGGTCCGTCGCCGCGAAAGGACCGAGGACGAGTCGCCCGGTCGCGATCGTCGTCACCGGACCTCGCCGTGGTGCACGACCGTCGCCACGTGGTTGACGCCGTGGTGGTAGGCGACGTGGCGGTGGTTCGGGACGTCGAGGACGACGAGGTCTGCGCGGAAGCCGGGCGCGATGCGACCGATCTCGTTCCCGAGTCCGACGGCGTACGCCGCGTTGCGCGTGAACATCGCGAGCGCCTCGATCGGCGCGAGGCCGAGTCCGACGCACGCGATCGTCACGACCTCCTGCGGGTTCTCGGTGTACGAGGAGCCGGGATTGCAGTCGGTCGCGAGCGCCACGGCGCAGCCCGCGTCGATCATCCGCCTCGCTGGCGCGAAGCGCTTCATGCCGAGGAAGAAGCTCGTCCCGGGCAGCAGCACCGCGACCGTCGAGGCCCCGGCGAGCGCCGCGATCCCCGCGTCGCTGACGGCCATGAGGTGGTCCGCACTCACCGCGCCGAGTTCGACGGCGAGTTCCGCGCCGCCCGTGCCCGCGAGTTCGTCCGCGTGGAGCTTGATGCCGAGCCCGAGCGCTTTCGCGGCGTGGCAGATGACGCGCGTCTCGTCGGGCGTGAACACGTGCTTCTCGCAGAAGACGTCGCAGTACTTCGCGAGCCCGCGCGCCGCGACCTTCGGCAGCATCTCGTCGCAGACGAGACGGACGTAGCCCGCGCGGTCGTGCCGCCACGCGTCGGGCACCTCGTGCGCGCCGAGGAACGTGCGGACGACGTCGCCGCTGTCGTCGATCTCGCCCGCGACCTCGAGCGCCAGGATCTCGGCGTCGGTCGTGAGGCCGTAGCCCGACTTCACCTCGATCGTCGTCGTGCCGTGACGCAGCGCCGACGCCCGGAGCGACTTCGCCTGCGCGAAGATCTCAGCCCGCGGCAGCGATTGGAACCGACGCGCCGAGGCGCGGATGCCGCCGCCTGCCGCGGCGATCTCCTCGTACGACTTCCCGAGGCAGCGCATCTCGAACTCGTCTTCGCGCGTCCGTCCGAAGACGAGGTGCGTGTGCGGGTCGACGAAGCCTGGCATGACGACTCGATTCGACGCGTCGATGCGACGCGGACTTTCATATCGAGCGAGGATCTCGGCGGACGTGCCGACGGCGACGATCCGGTCTCCGACGATCGCGACCGCGCCGTCAACGATCACACCTGGATCGCGCAGCCCGGCGCCGCGCAGCGGACCGTCGGGTCCGGCGGCCATCGTGAGGAGTTCCGCGGCGTGGACGATCAGGAGGTCGGCGGGGGACTTCATCGGGCGGCGATGCTACGCGCGGACGATCGGGCGCCTGCCACCCTCTCGGTAGGGGCGGACCCCCGTGTCCGCCCGGCGTTGCCGGACAGGACGGGGTCGTTCTCCGATCCACGTTGGGCGGCCCGAGTACACGCCGCGCGACTCCAGCACCGGCAGCGTGTCCCCCCCGCGGGCGGGCACGGAGAACACCTTCACGAAGCCGTACAAAAAGTCGGGTAGCTCAGTTATCTTAGATTGAGCTACCTACTTTTAGGTGTGATTTTAAAGTAAA
>JANNHP010000219.1:0-16504 GCA_031404455.1 Planctomycetia bacterium
CTCCAGTTCGCGCTCGCTACTCCCGTCGTCGTCTGGGCGGCGGCTCCGCTCTTCCAGCGCGCCTGGACCTCAGTCCGGACCTCGCAGCTCAACATGTTCACGCTGATCGGTCTCGGCGTGGGAGTCGCGTACGTCTACAGCGTGGTCGCAACGGCCGCGCCGGGTCTGTTCCCACCGTCGATGCGCACGTCTCACGGGACGATCGGCGTGTACTACGAAGCGGCAGCCGTGATCGTGGCGCTCGTGCTCCTCGGTCAGGTCCTGGAACTGCGCGCGCGACGCAAGACGAGCACAGCCATCCGGCAGCTCCTCGACCTCGTCCCCGCGACAGCGAGGCGGATCAACGAGGACGGGACCGACCAGGACGTCCCGCTGGCCGACGTCAAGCCCGGCGACCGGCTGCGCGTGAGGCCCGGGGAGAAGGTCCCCGTGGACGGGACCGTCCTCGAAGGCCGCAGCTCCGTCGACGAGTCGATGATCACGGGCGAACCGGTGCCGGTGGAGAAGACGAAGGGTGACGAGGTGACCGGCGCCACGGTCAACCAGGCAGGCGCGATGGTGATCCGCGCCGAGCGCGTCGGGTCCGAGACTCTGCTCGCGCGGATCGTGGCGATGGTCTCGGAGGCGCAACGCACGCGCGCGCCGATCCAGCGCCTGGCCGACTCGATCGCCGCGTGGTTCGTGCCCGCCGTTGTGATCGCGGCCGTGGCCACGTTCGCGGTCTGGGCGCTCGTGGGACCCGAGCCGCGGCTGACCTACGCCCTCGTGAACGCCGTCGCGGTGCTGATCATCGCCTGCCCATGCGCCCTCGGACTCGCCACGCCGATGTCGATCATGGTCGCCGTGGGGAAGGGCGCGTCCATGGGCGTGCTCTTCCGCGTTGCAGCGGCGATCGAGGTGCTCCGCGACGTGGACACGCTGGTCATAGACAAGACCGGCACCCTGACGCAGGGAAGGCCGGAGCTCGTCGAGGTCGTCACCGTCGAGGGCTTCGACGAGAACACGCTCGTGAGGGCCGTCGCCGCACTGGAGCGGGCGAGCGAGCATCCCCTCGCGGCGGCGATCGTCGCGGGTGCGACGACGCGCGGTATCGAACTACGCGAGGCAGAGGACTTCCAGACCGTCACAGGTAAGGGCGTCCGCGGGCGCGTCGAGGGGCGGGCCGTGCTGATCGGGAATCGCCGGTTCCTCGAAGAGAGTGGCATCGACTTCGGCGCACTCGCCGGACGCGCCGACGAACTTCGTGCAAAGGGACGCACTGTGCTGCTCGCCGCGATCGCCGGCGCGCCGGCGGGTCTGCTCGTCGTCCAGGACCCGATCAAGGAGACGACGCCGCAGGCGCTTCGCGACCTGCGGGAGGACGGGCTGCGCATCGTGATGGTCACCGGCGACAACGAGACCACCGCCCGCGCGGTCGCGGCAGAACTCGGCATCGACGAGGTCGAGGCCGACGTCCTCCCTGAGAAGAAGGTCGAGATCGTCGACCGCTTGCGCGCCGAGGGTCGGCGCGTCGCGATGGCCGGGGACGGGATCAACGACGCTCCGGCGCTTGCGAAGGCCGACGTCGGCATCGCGATGGGGACGGGCAC
Organism: Planctomycetia bacterium; assembly: GCA_031404455.1. GTDB lineage: Bacteria > Planctomycetota > JAJSAM01 > JAJSAM01 > JAJVHW01 > JANNHP01. The sequence goes on from JANNHP010000219.1 coordinate 1,590, forward strand.
CGACGTCGCGATGGAGAGCGCCGGCGTCACGCTCGTGAAGGGTGACCTGCGCGGCATCGTGCGCGCGCGGCGGCTGTCACGAGCCACCATGCGCAACGTGAAGCAGAACCTCTTCTTCGCGTTCGGCTACAACGCGCTCGGCATCCCGATCGCGGCGGGCGCCCTCTACCCGTTCTTCGGACTGCTGCTCAATCCGATGATCGCGGCCGCGGCGATGAGCCTCAGCTCGGTCTCGGTCATCGGGAACGCGCTGCGCCTTCGCGCGAGCCGAATCGCCGAGTGAACCGTGCGTCACGCCGACGCACGGCTCGCGTCAGATCGCGACGCAACTCGTGCAGTCTCGATGCGGTGTCTCGTCCCGTTTCTCCGAACGAGACTCGGATCGCAGCCCGTACTCTCTGCGACCCCTCTCATGAACCGTCTGAGCTTCCGCCGAGCGCTGCACCGCATCACCGCACAAGTTGCCATCGTGCTGGTGCTCATCCTCGCGGGGCTTGCACTGAACGGCTTTGCCCACGCCCACGACGACCACGGCTGGCATCCGCATCCGGGGCTCTTATCCCCAGAATCTCCGCTCGAAGGGCCTTCGCAGGCACCGGGCGACGGGCACGAGGGTCATGACGTCCAGCAGCGTGCGGTCGACCTGGTCGTTCGCGCACCGCAGGGACGCGCGCTTCCGAAGCGGGACATCGCGACGCCGCCCGTCACTGCGGTCGCGGTCATTCCGCTCGTTCTCGTCCGTCCGCGAGCAGCGCGCCCCCGCACGGGGTTCGACGCGGCGGATCCGCCGCCCGTGATTCGCGCGACGAGCGGCACGGTGCGCGTCCTGCGCACTTCGCACAGCCTGCGCTTCTGAACCTCGCCGGTTCAGATCCCACGTCGCAGCACGCGCACTTCTAGCGGCGCGCGCCACGTACCCAGTCTGCCCCGCGGCCTTCCGCGCCGACTCCTGCGTCCGCGTCATCGCGACGCCCCGCCGTAGCCCGCTTCCCGTAAGTCCCCGAGGAATACTCCGATGCTCGACACCGCGCGCCGTTCGTCTACGTTCGCCGCCTGCGCTCTCGCCCTTCTCGCCGCCGCCTGCTCTCCCAGCGGTGGACACGATCACGGCCCCGGAGGCGACCACGGCCCCCACGGGGAGGAGGCCGAAGAACTCAATCCCGTCGTCGTGACCGTGTTCACGAACAAGGTCGAGCTCTTCATGGAGTACCCGCGCATGACGCCGGGATCCGAGGCCCGGTTCCTCGCGCACGTGACCGTCCTGGCCAACGGGGACCCGGTGAAGTCGGGGAAGCTGCGACTCGTGGTCACCGGCGAGGGCGGGTCCAAGACGTTCGAGACGCCGAAGCCCGCACGCGATGGTCTCTTCATCCCGGTCGGCTCGCTCGAACGACCGGGGACCTACGCCGCCAAGATCACCGTCGAGAGCGAACAGGTGACGGAAACGATCGAGCTTCCTCCGATCGTCGTCTACGCGGACCTGGCTGCAGCGACAGCGGCGGCGAAGGCAGAAGCCGTGGACGATCCGCCGGACGCGGTGCCGTTCCTCCTCGAGCAGCAGTGGAAGATCGGCATGCTGATGACGCAAGCGAAGAGCGGGTCTCTCACCCGTCGCCTTCGCGTCGCGGGGAGGATCGAGGCACCCCCGGGCTCGCTCGCGGTCGTCAGCGCGCCCTTCCCCGGTCGTATCCAGCCGCCCGCGTCAGGAATGTTCCCGCGTCTCGGCGACCGCGTCGAGAAGGGACAGGTGTTGGCGCTGGTCGAGCCCGCGCTCGCCGTCTCGGACGTCGCGCAACTGACGGCGAACACGATGGCGCGCGCGACGCTCGACGCCGAGTTCGACCTGCGCGAACTCGACCTGCGCACCAACGAGATCGGGGCGGAGCAACAGGGTCTCCAGGCGACGTCGCGGCTGACCTTCGCGCGCCAGGCGCTCGCTCGCATCGAGCGGCTGCGTTCGAAGGGCCTCGGCGCCGCGGCGGAACTCGAAGAGGCGCAGCGTGACGTGGCGGTCGCAGAGCGCGACGTCGAGAGCCAGACCGCCCTTCGCACGTCGTTCGGTGCCGCGAGGGACAAGCTCCGGGAGATGCGGTCGCGCAACGCTGTGCCCGGAGACGACGCGCGCCAGCAGCTTGCAACTCTGCTCGTCGCCCCGATCGCAGGTGAGATCGTCGAGGCACCCCGCACGATCGGAGAGCACATCGAGGCCGACACGGTGGCCTTCCGCGTGCTCGATGCTTCCCGCGTCTGGGTGACCGCGGAAGTGCCGGAGTTCGACCTCGCGCGAGTCGAGGCGAATCCCCACGCACTCCTGGAACTCGTCTCGCTCCCTGGCCAGCCGATCGACATCGTTCGCGATCTCGAAGGGAAGCTGGCGCACACCGGGCGCATCGTCGAGCCGGAGACGAGGACCGTGACACTCCGTTACGAGTGCGCGAATCGCGAGGGCAAGCTTCTCGTCGGCCAACTAGCCGACGTCTTCCTCGCCGCCGGCACCGCGAAGGACGTGGTCATCGTGCCGGAGGAGTCGATCGTCAAGGAGGACGGTCGCCCTGTGGCGTTCGTGCTCATCTCGGGCGAGACATTCCAGAAGCGCTACGTCGAACTCGGCGTTCGGGACGGCCGGCTCATCGAGATCCGTTCCGGCATCCGCGACGGCGAGCGCGTCGTCTCCGGCGGCGCCTATCTCGTCAAGCTCGCAGCCGCGTCTCCCGCCTCGTTCGGCGAAGGCCACGCCCACTAGTCGGGGAGAAACCACATGATCAACAGCCTGATCCTTGCCGCGCTCCGCAACCGGCTCGCCGTCATCATCGTCTCGGCGATCCTCCTGATCGTCGGCATCGACGCCACGCTCCGGATGCCCGTGGACGTCTTCCCCGACCTCACGGCGCCCACAGTCACCGTCGTCGTCGAAGGGCACGGCATGGCCCCTCAGGAGATGGAGACGCAGGTGACTTTCCCGATCGAGACCGCCGTGAACGGCGCGGCCGACGTTCGCCGCGTCCGATCCGCCACCGCGGTCGGGATCTCGGTCGTCTGGATCGAGTTCGAATGGGGAACCGACATCTTCAGGGCGCGGCAGACGATCAACGAGCGCCTCGCCACGGTCGCGGGTTCGCTCCCGGAGCAGGTCGAGCCGCCCACGCTCGCCCCGGTGTCGTCGGTGATGGGCGAGATCCTCTTCACGTCGCTCACCTCCGACCGGCACAGTCCGCTCGAACTGCGCACGGTCGCGCAGACCCAGATCCGCCGGCGTCTCCTCTCCGTCGCCGGCGTTTCGCAGGTGACGCCGATCGGAGGCGACGAGAAGCAGTACCAGGTCGTCCTCTCGCCGGCGCGGATGCGCGCCTTCAACGTGAGCATGGGCGATGTGGAGAAGGCCATCCGCGAGGCGAACGAGAACGTCTCCGCAGGGTTCATCCTGGAGGGCGGAACCGAGTCGGTCCTTCGAGGCATCGGTCGTATCCAAGATGCTCGGGACCTGGAGGAGACCGTGGTCCTCTTGCGTCGGGACCGCCCGGTCCTCGTGCGCGACGTCGGCGTCGTCCAAGTCGGCCCCGCGATCAAGCGCGGGACGGGGTCCGCGTCGGAGCGCGGCCCGAACTGGGAACCCATCACGCAGGACGGCGTGATCGTGGCCATCCAGAAGCAGCCGACTGCGAACACCCTGGCGCTGACGCGTGACCTGGACGTGATCCTCGACGAGATCCAGACCACGCTGCCGCAGGGGATGAAGATCAACAAGGAGCTCTTCCGGCAGGCGGACTTCATCGATCACTCGATCCGGAACACGACCGCGGCCCTCATCGAGGGCGGACTGATGGTCCTCCTCGTCGTGGTGGTGTTCCTCGCCAGCATGCGGGCGAGCGTGATCACGCTGCTCGCGATCCCGATGTCGCTCGTCACCGCAGTCCTCGTGCTGCGCGTCACCGGGGCCAGCATCAACACGATGACGCTCGGCGGAATGGCGATCGCGATCGGCGCGCTCGTCGACGACGCCATCATCGACGTCGAAAACGTCGTGCGCCGCTTGCGCGAGAACGCCGCGCGCCCGGAGGGCGAACGCCTGCCGTTCATCAAGGTGATCTTCGACGCCAGCGTCGAGGTCCGAACATCGATCGTCCTCGCGACGTTCATCATCCTCCTCGTCTTCGCGCCGCTCTTCTTCCTGTCGGGGATCGAAGGTCGCCTTCTCCGTCCGCTGGGCGTCGCCTTCTGCGTCTCACTCGCAGCGTCGCTCGTCACGGCGCTCACCCTCACGCCGGCGCTCTGCTACTACCTGCTTCCCACGAGCCGGACGGTGACGGGCGGCCAGGAGCCGCGCGTGGTTACGTGGCTGAAGCGGCTCTACGATCGTCCCCTACGCTGGGCGATGCGACACGTGACGGCGGTCTCCGTCCCTGCCGTCATCCTGCTCGCCGTCGCGGTGATCGGCGTCGCCCGGATGGGGAAGAACTTCCTCCCCGAGTTCAACGAGGGCGCCTTGGTCGTCGGTCTCGTGACCCTGCCGGGGACCTCGCTCGAACAGAGCGACCGGCTCGCCCGGATCGTCGAGACCACGTTGATGAAACACCCAGAGATCAAAGCGATCGGCCGCCGCACGGGCCGCGCCGAGGAGGACGAGCACGTCCAGGGCGTCGAGGCGAGCGAGATCGACCTGACGCTCGACATGGAGGCTCCGGAGCGGCTCGGGCTTCCGAAGCGTTCGAAGCCGGAACTGCTCGAAGCGCTCCGCAAGGACCTGGCGGCGATCCCCGGGGTCCAGGCGACGTTCGGTCAGCCGATCGGCCACCGCATCGACCACATGCTCTCGGGAACGCGCGCCAACATCGCGGTCAAGGTGTTCGGGGAGGAGCTCCCGGTGCTCCGGCGACTCGCTTCCGAGATCGAGGCCGTCATGTCCGAGATCCCGGGAGTGGTCGACCTCTCCGCGGAACAGCAAGTCGAGGTTCCACAGGTTCGCGTGGAGTTCCGCCGCGACGCGCTTGCGCGCTTCGGAGTTCCGTTGGCTGACGCCGGGAAGGCACTGAGCGCCGCATCCCAGGGCCACGTCGTTGGGCAGGTCCTCGAAGGGCGAAACTCCTACGACGTGACCGTGCGCCTGGAAAGGGGCCCGACCGATGACATCGGCTCCGCTCTCGTGGACACGCCGGACGGCAACCGCGTGCCGATGTCGGCGCTCGCGGACATCAGCGAGGACCGCGGTCCGAACTTCATCATGCGCGAAGACGTCCAGCGCAAGACCGTCGTGATGTGCAACGTCGCCGGCCGGGACATGGCGAGCGTCGTGGAGGATGCGCAGCGTGCGATCGCGGCAAGGGTCGAATTCCCGCCTGGGTACTACGTCGAGTACGGCGGGCAGTTCGAGAGCGCCGCCGCGACGAACCGGCTCCTCGCGCTGCTCGGTTCACTGGTCATCGTGGGGATCGGATTCCTGCTCCACTTGATGTTCGGCTCCGTGCGAGACACTCTCCTCATCATGGTGAACCTGCCGCTCGCGCTGATCGGCGGCGTCGCAGGCGTCTACTTCGCCGGCGGCATCCTCTCGGTCGCCTCGATCATCGGGTTCATCTCGGTGTTCGGGATCGCCGTGCGCAACGGGATCATGCTCGTCTCGCACGTGCGCCATCTCCAGGAGCATGAAGGTGTCGCGGACTTCGCCGAGGCGGTCCGCCGCGGCTCCATGGAGAGGCTCTCGCCCATCCTCATGACGGCTCTCGCGGCCGGGCTCGCCCTGATCCCGCTTGCCCTGCGCGGGGACGAGCCGGGCACGGAGGTGCTGACGCCGATGGCCATCGTGATCCTCTTCGGTCTGCTCTCCTCGACGTTCCTCAACATGCTCGTCGTCCCGTCTCTCTACCTGCGCTTCGGGAGACCACGACCTGCCGTGTCAGCGGCGACTGCGGACGCCATCGCCACGGGAGGTGCGTGATGAGCGGATCGACTGAGACGCGTCAGAGCGGGGGCTGCGCGCTGGGCCGTCGGCTCCGCGTCGCCCCGATCCTCGTCGTCCTGTTCGCGGGCGCCTGCGTGCAGGTGCAGCCGCAGCCCGACTACGACCGGGCGCACGAGTTGATGCGACAAACGACCGGACGCAGCGAGGTGTACGATCCTTCCGTCGCGCCGCTCACTCCGGAGGCGATCGCGACGACTCTCGCGGCCGGACTCTCGCTGGACGAGGCGCTCCGCATCTCCCTGCTGAACAATCGGGAACTCCAAGCGGAGTTCTACGAGATCGGGATCGCGCACGCCGAGTGGGTGCAGTCGGGTCTCTTGTCGAATCCATCGCTCGACGTGCTCCTGCGCTTCCCCGCGGGCGGAGGCCGGAGCGGACTCGAAGGCAGCCTCGTCACCGACCTCCTCGAGCTCTGGCGCCTGCCGCTGCGGGAGCAAGCAGCCCGGCACGACCTCGATGCAACCGTACTTCGGATCGCTCGCCGGGCTGCCGAGCAAGTCGCCAAGACGCGGCTCGCCTACTTCCATGCGGCGGCGACGGAGGAACTCGTTCGCGTCGACGACGAGAACGTCGCGCTCGCGCGACGCTCGTTCCAGTCAGTGACCGACCTCCGAGAAGCTGGCTCGGCGGACGACCTCGACCAGGCGGTCGCAGCCGGTCCGGTCCTGGACGCGCGCATCGCGCTGGAGAGCGCGCGGCTCGAAGCTGGAGACGCTCGGCGTGATCTCGCCCGCGAGCTCTCGGTCCAGTCGGACGTCGGCGCGGTCCGGCTGCTCGATGTCCTCCCGGACGTTGCCCCGGCCGTCCCGGACGCGGAAGCGATGGTCCGCGCGGCCCTTGCGGGCCGGCTCGATCTGCGCGCCATGCAGAAAGCGGTCGAGGCCGCGGAGGCACGCCTCGATCTCGAAAGCCGCGCCGCGTGGGGCGACGTGTCGGGAGGCTTCAGTGCGGAGCGCCCCGCAGGCGAGGGAGCGACGATCCGGGGACCCGCTCTCGGTCTGACGCTGCCGATCTTCGACCAGAACCAGGCGGGCGTGGCGAAGGCCCGGTTCGAGCGCGATCGCCTGCAACGGTCCTACGAAGCCGCGCGCGTCGAGGTCGCACAGGACGTGCGCTCGGCAATCGACCGTCTGCGCGCTGCCGGGACCACTCTCGCTATCCTCACATCCGAGTTGTTCCCCCAGGCGGAGCGCGCGCTGTCTCTCGCGCAGACGTCCTACTCCGAGGGCCGGGCGACGCTCGTCGTCCTCATCGAGGCGCAGCGCAGGGTTCTCGACGCACGCCGAGACCGGACGAGACTTCGCGAAGCCGCGGCCATCGCCGCGGCAGAGTTGGAGCTCACGACGGGGTTGCGTGCGCACGGGCAAGTCCCGGCGCAGTAGGACGAACCCGTCGGACAGGCCGCGCGAACGCAGTGTCGCGTCGCGCTCGATCGCCGTCGCGGCTTCGACCGAGGACGTCACGGACGTCGGCGACATCGTGTTCCGTCGCGGCGGTCGGGTCACGCCCATGCCGAACGATCGATCCACTGAAACGGCGTCCGGAGTCGAACCTCCCTCCGTCGCGCAGCCTCGAACGCAGCGTGCGCCGTCCGGACCACCTGCGTCTCGGTCCGCGGCGAGCCGGTCCGTCGCGGACGCTACCCTTGGCAGCGTCATGACGGACCCACGGACGCGCAACATTCTGCACGTGGACATGGAACGGGTCTGATTTGCCCATCCTCATGGGCGGCCGGTTGCGGTCGCGCGAGGGTGGGAGGCGCCGATGCCGGAGTCCGCTGTCGCTTCAAGGAGCTCTCGCACAGCGCGGCAACGCGCAGCGATCCTCACACGCGCGGCGCGCGGGGAGCGCCTCGACGCGGAGTCGCAGGCCCTGCTCGCGGAAGCCGAGCGGCGCGGCTACCGACTCGTCTGCGATCCGATCTCGGACGAGGACGGCGAGCGGGCCGACAACAGTCGCGCCGGTCTGCACCGTGCGCTGCAGTTGGTCGACGCGGGTGCCATCGACGTGCTGCTGGTCGCGGATCTGCCCCGACTCGGTCGGTCAGCCGCCGGTCTCTCGCGCGTCATCGAGCGCCTCCGCGCCCGCCACGTCACGCTCGTGAGCCTCCGCGAACCGATCGACCTGTCGACGACCTCTGGGCGCGTCTTCGCGAGAGCGCTGTCCATCGTGGCGGAGTTCGAAAGGGCGTGCCTTCGCGACCGCACCAGCGCCGGACTCAGCGCGGCCGCGGCGCGCGGCCGCGCCATCGGTCAGGCGCCGTACGGGCTGCGCTGGCGCTTCGCCGCGGAACCGGGCGCACCCGCTGATCTCGTCCCAGTGCCCGAGGAGATCGTGACGCTGCGTCGCGCTGTCGAACTCCACCGCCGTCTCGGCAAGTGGGACGCGGTCGCATATGCGCTGGCGACCGAAGGCCGCGCCTCGCGAACCGGGAAGCCGTGGCAACGGAACGTGCTGGCGCGCGCAACGCGAAACAGGCGGGTGGTTCCGCTCTTGTAGGCGCGGTCCCGGAAGCGCCGGGCATCCTGCGCTGCATGGTCGAGGGCTGCCTCGCGCTTCGGACCGACGGCCTCGCGCCGCCGAAGGACGTCACCGCCGCCACCGAGGCCTACAGGAGAGTCGATCCGTGCTCGCGAGGGACGAGGTCGCGGCGGAGATCCGGGTCGAGGTTTGCGCTGTAGTCGCTGCGCTGCTTGCCCTTCGTGAGTTCAGCCACGACGTCTCCGAGGTTCCGGCCGCGCCACGTCAAGTCGCAGTACCGGATGGGCGAGCGCATGTCGGGGATTGGCAGCGAGATCATCGAGCCACCCGGGAAGATCGGGCTCGGGCAGCCGCCGCTCGACGAGTCGAAGCCCTTGCGGCTCAGGATCAGACGCATCGCGCTCGCTGGCGCAGCCAGGAGTCGTCGTCCTTTGGCCAGCGCCTCGGCTTGCCGTGAACACCCTGCGGAAGACGTTGCAAGAAGCGGAGCAGCGCCGGGTGTTCGTTCGCGATGAAAACGCGGTGGCCGCGCGCGGGCCGGGCGAACGCGAATCGCGTTGGGAGCCTCACGGCGTTCGCGCCGTAGTAGCAGAACCGCCGAGCGACGAGAACCTGCACGCCTCCCAGGTCGTGCTCCATGGTGCCCGAATCCTCGCGGTCGTTCTTGTGGTCCCAGTGGCCGGAGCGCCGGACCTGACGGAACTTGCCGTGAGCCACCGGTCGATAGCAGTTGTCTCCACACCGCTCGACGATGGGGATCCCCGACTTGCCGCGAGGGCGCTTCGTTCGAAACGTCGGGGAGCGCCAGTACTCGTTGACGGACAGCGTCTTCGCGACCCGCATCGCGTAGGCAACACGGTGGCCGCGCCCTCGATCTCGCGGCGTGATCCCGACGATCCAGTCACCGCGCTTCGCCATGGCCCGGATCTTCGGCTTGCAGCACGCGAGCGTGCACCAGCCATGGAATGGGTTCGGCGCGAAGCCGCCGTCGTAGCGCAGGATGTAGGTGTAGATGCGCGTGGGCATGGAACCAGTCCTACGCCGGATCGGCCACGATGAAGCCGCGGACCTCGGCGGCGGCGCCGCCAGGGAGATCGGCACGTTGGACGAACACGTCTGTAGCAGTCCAGGCCGGTACCGACGCGAGCCACGGTGACCGGTCGGCCTGGAACCGCTCTGACCCCAGGCGGAGGATCGCCTGCAACCGAAAGATGGCCAATCCGTCCAGCCGACGCAGCTTCGAGGTGTCAGCGACGAGCTTGTCCCGCCACTTCGAGTACGTCCAATCGTGGACGACACCGATCTCGACCAGAACCCGCTGTCCCTCCGTTTCGACGAGGACGTCTCCGAGGAGCTTGCTTCCGGGCAGCCCAAGGTTCGCGTACGCGGGGCGCGGCTTGCCCTCTGCGTCGACTCCACGAGTTTCCTCGGTTTCGAACTGAAGCCCAGGCGGAAGGTCAAGCCCACCCTCCATCGCACGAATCTCCCGGGTGTCGAGCTCGCGACCTGGTGCGCTTCGAGGGACCACAATCGGCAGAGCGCCACCCCGAGTCACTCCCTCCCGCACGACCACGTGCGCGCCGCCGCGAACCCGAGCGAACACGCGATGCACATGTTGGTCGCGGTAGCTCCGGAACTCTCGCAACCAGGCGGCGTGCGGCCGGAATGCGTCGAGAAGCGGACTCGATCGGTTCCCGTCGGCCAGCACGAGCAACGCGGAGGCGGTTCCCTTCTGTCGCATCAGCCGCAAAGGCACTTCGGCCAAGAAGTCCACGCTGCTCCGCAACGCCGACATGAAGGCCGACAGCTCGCACGCGAACTCCGTGAGATCGACACGGCGCGAGGACACGGTCTCGGTCACGCGCACTCGCGAGAACCCCTCCCGGATATGCGAGGCTAGGTCGGGAGGAAGCCCGTCCAGTGCGCTCGCGTCGGGCCGCGCATCGAATTCCAGCTCGACCGGCGGGAGCTTCAGAATCGCGGCAGCGTCGCGCTCATGCCGAAGCGCAGCGTCACGCACTCGTTCCGCGTGGTACTCAGCGGCTCGCCGCTTCCGGAAAGCGTACATCAACACCGTCTCGTGCTGGTCCTTCGCGTCGCGATCCGGAAACGGTGTACCAGTAACGGTCGCGACGGTGTCGAGCGCTGAGAAGTGTCGCTCCATCGCCTCGTACAAAGTCAGACTCGGCGCGTCCGTCAAGAGGGCTCGCTCACCGACTCGGGCGCGAGCAGTCCGAAGTCGCAGGCATGAAGCAGTAGCGCGTCTCGGCTCGGTCGGAGCGACTCCTTCGCGGGCAAGCGCAGCGGTCTGCCGGCCAGTTCCCCGTACGCGGTCCCTACGAGTTCCGGGTGGACGATGATCAGAGACGTGTCCGGGTCCACGCCGATCCATCCGCGATCGAACAGGGTGTGAAGGTCTGCGCGGAGCAGAAGCCCGTTCACCACCCGATGCGAACTCGGCCCCGAGTGCGGAACGATGTGACAGGCCTCAAGCGCTTCGCTGAAGTCGCATCCGCTCATTGCGCAGCGCCCTCCGTAGACGGCGATCAGCTTGCGTCGGAACTCCGGCTGCCCTCTGCGGTCCTTGATCGACGCGAGAATCCGTTTGCGTTCGTCCTCGTCGCTTCCCGGTTGGAAGGTGCCCTTCCGGTCCTCCTCTTCGGCTATCTCGTCAGTCGGTGTTCCACGACGCTCGCGCACTCTCGGAGCGTCATCTCGGTAGCCGAGGACCCGCTGGAGCCGCGCGGCGACGGGCGGCTCGATCTGGCGGAACGCGATGTTGCGGATCGGCGCCTCGACGTCCCAGCCAAGCGCCCGCCTCACGACTGCGGGACTGGCGAAACCGCTGTCCCAGATCGGCTCGGTACGGGCCGAGAACGTAAAGCCGTAGTTCTTGCCGTCGTACTTCGTGGTGTCAGCGCGGCGCACCATCTCGGCTCGCACGCGAACCATCGCGATGATCCCCTGTCGGCCGGTCTCCCGATCGACCGAGAACTCCTCGCCATCGACTTCCTGCTTCCGCTTCGGTCCGGTCTTCGTCTCGTAGACGAACACGATGTCGTCGGGCCGAACCCGGACCGCGTCGTCGCGCAGACGATCCGGAACCCAGACCCGCGTGAACGCTCGGCCCGTTCCGCGTTCTGGCGGCCAGTTCGTCGTGAGCCAGTACCGCATGCTTCCCCCCGAGCGCGAGACGCCTACAGCCCCAGTGCCTTGAACGCCGCCGTCTTCGGGTCTCCGAAGAACACCGGGTCCACCTGCTCGACGATGTCGGCGCTCACCTCGAGGAAGCTGCGCTTGTTCTCGATCGGCACGAGGGCCCGCTTCGCACCGTTGTCCATCGCCACGCGGAGCGGCTCGGCGAGCGAGCGCATCGGCTTGATGTTGCCCTGCACGCTGAGGTCGCCGAGGACGACCGTTGCAGCGGAGACCGGTGTCTTCCGCAGCACTGAGTAGCACGCGATGAACGCCGCAACTCCCGGTTCGCATTCGACGCGGTTATTGAGGAGATCGATCACCTCGACGTGGAAGTCGGAGGCGTCCACTTCGCGGGCGATGCCGAGTTCGCCCTTGCGGGAGAGGAGGTAGCTGAACGCCCGAGACACCGACTCCCTCGTCGCGCCGGAGATGCCGCCTGCCATCTTGATCTTGCCGGATCCGACGAGCAGGGAGACCTCGACGCGGTAGAGGCCGACGGTGCCGTCGCTCGAGACCTCGGCCGTGTAGACGGTGCCGGGCGCGAGCGGGTCCGCGGAGATCAGGTCGCGACCGCCCTGCTCGGGAACACCGACGAACCGCTCCTCGCCGGTCTCCTGGCGCGTGTAGCTGAACGAGGTCTGGTAGTACTCGAATGAGCCCATCTTCTTGAGCTGTTCCTTCACGCGGCGGCGGCCCTCGATCGCGAGTTCGAGAATCTCGGCGAGCTCGTCCGGGGACACCTCTCCGTGCGGGTAGACGATCTTCATCAGGCCCGACACAGTCTTGCGCACAGCCTTCCGGTCGCGCGCGTTGAGGTGCGACCCGAGCGAGAAGAATCGGTCGGTCGTCTCGGTGAAGTTGTGCTTCCGCATCTCGCGGAGCGCCTCCGCGAGGAAGTCCACGACGAACCCGTAGTGGTCGGTGAACAGGTCGTTCCGCATCTTCGGAACCTCCCAACCGGGGAGGTAGAAGTGCAGTCGATCGATGAACGCCATGTCGTCGCGGATCACGTCGGGCATCGGCTCGAAGAGGTGCCCGGACTGGACCATGACCTCGACGGGCTGGTTCGTGTTGCCGAAAAGTGCGATGCTCGCGTCGCCCGACGCCGCCTCCTGTCCGCGCTGGAACGCGCCGGACTCGCAGAAGGTCTTCATCGTCGTGATGACTTCCTTCGGCATGTTCTGCAGGTCCGCAACCTCGTCGAAGGCCACGACGTCCCAGATCTGCACCATGCCCTTCTGGCGCGCGTTCATGTGGCCGAAGAGGTTGGCCACAGTGGTCGGACCCGTGAGCAGTGAGGCGTACGGCGAGACCTCCTGGACCACGTAGCTCTTGCCCGTGCCGCGCGGTCCGAGCTCGACGAGGTTGTAGTTGCGCTCGGCGAGCGGGATGAGCCGCACGAGGAACAGCAGCTTCAGACGTCGCGACATCGACGACGGCTCGTAGCCCATGCTCCGCACGATCAGGTCGATCCACTCGTCGCTTGTGAACTCGCGCCGCCCGTTGCGATAGTCGTCGAGGTTGAACGTCGCGATCTGGATCGGCGTGAGTTTCTCGATCCGGAACGGGTACTTGCCCTTGGTCTCCTCGTCGTACTCGAACCGCATGTCGATCTGCGACCAGACTCCGCCCATGAGCAGGCGCTCAAACTCGCCGACGTAGTGCGTCGGCACGTGGACGAACTTGTGCCCGAAGTTCACGATCTCGGCCCAGTAGTCGGAGTCCACGAGGCGCACCTTCACCTTGTCGATGAAGGTGTGCTTGCCGCGTTCCTTCACCTTGCTCTGAGCCTTCATCGCCTCGTCGGGGCGGATGTAGTTGTTCGCGAGCGTTTCGTTGACGACTTGGAGCCCCATCTGGATGGCCATCTCGTCCGACGACGCGCAGTACTTCCCGAGAAGGAACTCGAGCACGAAGACCGGCACGTTCGCGCCGACCTTCACCTTGCGGACGAGGTCCTTCCGGACGACCTTCCCCGCGAAGACACGGTTCACCTTGTCGTCGAGCGCGTCACGGGCGGGGGCGGCATCTGCGGTCATGGTCAGACTCCGAGGGAGACGGGGATGTCGGCCGGGCTGCGGAAGAGCTCGAGGTCCGTCGCCAAGTCGTGGACGACGATCTGGACGCTCGACACCGAGTCGTCGCGAAGGAAGAGCCCTACGTTGGCGGGCTGCCCAGTGTGGAGCGTGAGCTCGCCGGTCGCCGCGTTGAGCTCTCCGCCGATCGCAAGCGCAGCGTTCCCGACCTCGCGCCCGGCGAAGGTGAGCGAAACACGGACTCGGATCGACTGCTTGAACAGCGAGTCAGCCGATTCGAACTGCACGTCCACCGAGATGATGCGGTTCGTCACGGCGAGCGGCTGGCGCCGCACTTCCACGCGGTCGCGGCCGGCCTTGGCCTTCTCCGCCGAAGGGAGCCGGACCGTTAGCACCGGGATCACGATCTCTTGGAGGCTCAGCCCTCCGTGGTGGAACGCGAGGTCGCCGCCGGACCTTAGGACCCCGGCGCCGCGAGGGAACACGAACTCCAGGTTCGACGCGTAGCCCAGATCGGCGGCGGTCGCACGTACGCATCCGGGCGGATTCGCGCCGCCTCGACCGATCCAGCAACGGCGGTGCAGTTCCACCGTCTTCCCACCGGGAGCATCGATTCGCATCGACTCGTCGCGCTCGGTCGCCAAGAACAGATGGCCGTGATCGGCGGTCACGACGCAGTGCGCAATCCCGACCTTGGACAGTTCCTTGATAGCGCGCACGATGTTCCCGATCACCGTGTCCATCACCTGCCGCGCCTGACCGCTCATGCCGGACTCGCCCACCTGGTCGATCTCCTGGGACCGAACCAAGACCACCTGCGCATCCGCGAGTCGCTTCTTGAGCTTCGTCGGCTGTAGTTGCAGCAGCTCGTCGAGTGTCAGGTCCACCAAGTTGGGGATGCGCGCCGCAGCGAACGCCGACCTCTCCGCGCGGTTCGCGAGGTACTCGCCGTCGATTTTCGCCACGAGTTCGTCGTCGAGCTCGTCGATGCTGAAGCTGGTGGCCGCGCCGGGAAGCAGCGCCGCCATGCCGACCGGCGTGATGCTGGGCAACGCGGTGATCGCGGGCCGGAGCGACGTCTCTGCCTCCTTCGGCAGTCGATCGACCATGTCGAGCGCCATTTCGTAACGCATCGCATCGACCAGGAAGTACGCCACGGGGCGAGGAGATCCCTGCACGACCTCGCTGAAAACGCGGGTCTGGTGCAGCACGCCGGGGACCGACCAACCGGCCGCCAAGAACGC
>JANNHP010000220.1:0-16179 GCA_031404455.1 Planctomycetia bacterium
GGTAGCGGTTCTCCACTTTCTTCGCCATCAGCTTGTCGACGATGGCGGAGAGGTCCTCGGGGAACTCCGGGACGACCTGCGGGATCGGCTGGTGCGGATCGTTGATCTGCTTCTTCAGGATCTCCTTCACCGTCTCGCCGCCGAACGGGGTCTTGCCCGTGACCATGCGGTAGAAGGTCGCGCCGAGGGCATAGAGGTCCGCGGGGTGGCCGACGTCCTTGCCCTGCGCCTGCTCGGGCGCGATGAAGTGCGGGGTGCCGAAGATCTGCTTGTCGCCGGCACCCTCCTCGGCCTTCTTCGCGAGTCCGAGATCGCCGATCTTCACGCGCTGCTCGCTCGTGAGCATCAGGTTGTCGGGCTTGATGTCGCGGTGGATGATCCCGCGCTTCTCGGCGAACACGAGTCCGCGCGCGGCGTCGACGATGAGCGGCATCGCCTCCTGCCACGAGAGACGGCCCTCGGGCGCCGCGGTGAGGAGGTCCTGGACGCAGCCGCCCTCCATCAGCTCCATCGAGAAGAAGTGGAGACCGCCGAGCTGGCCGACGTCGAACACCTGCACCACGTTCGGGTGGTTGAGCTGTCCGGCGGCGCGCGCTTCCGAGACGAACTTCTCCACGAACTTCGGGTCCTTCGCGAACTTCGACGAGAGGACCTTCAGCGCGATCACGCGGTTCAGGCTGATCTGCTTCGCCTTGAAGACGGTGCCCATCCCGCCGCGTCCGAGCCGGTCGAGGATCTTGTAGCCGCCGATCTCCTTGCCGTTCAGGCCCTGCGCCGCCGACTTGTCGCCCTTGTCCTCGTCGAGGAACGACACCACGGTCTCGCCGACCTGGATGCGGTCGCCGCTCGAGAGCTCGCGCTCGCCCGAGAGGGGCTCCTCGTTCAGGAACGTGTGGTTCTTCGAACCGAGATCGGTCACGAACCACTTTCCGTCGCGGGCGGACACCTGGAAGTGGCGCCGCGACGCGGCAGCGTCGCTGATGACGATCTGGGCCGACGTCGGGTCGCGTCCCGCCACGCACGGGGCGTCGAGCCTCAGCTCGACGCTGGTGCCCTTCTCGCGTCCGCGCTCGACGATCAGGTTCGGCAATTCGATGCTCCGCTAAGCCGTATGGAGGATGGTCCCGACGCGAACGTGCGTGGCGCCTTCCTCGACGGCGATGTCGAAATCCTGGCTCATGCCCATGCTGAGTTCGAGCCCAACAAGGTAACCACGAAGGCGGGCCGCGTCTCGCAACTCCCGAAGGCGCCGGAACACCCGGCGCGAGGTCTCCGCGTCCGCCGACGCGGGCGCCATCGTCATGAGGCCGCGCACGTCGAGCCGGGGCACGGCGAGGGCCGCGGAGAGCGCCGACGGGAGTCCCTCCTCGTCGAAACCGCCCTTCGACGCCTCGCCCGCAACGTTCACCTGGACGAAGACCGGCAGCCGCGGGCCGGGCGCCCGGCCGAGCTCGGACGCGAGCGACTCGAGGAGCGAGGTCCGGTCCAGCGAGTGGAGCACGTCGATCTCGGGCAGGCCGCGGCGCACCTTGTTCGTCTGCAGGTGACCGATCATGTGCCACCGGACGGCGACGCCCGCGTCCGCGATCGCCGACCGTTTCCTCGCGAGCGCGTCAGTCCGGTTCTCGCCGAGGTCCGTCAGGCCCGCCCGCGCGAGCGCCAGCGCCTGCGGAAATCCGACCGACTTCGTCACCCCCACGAGCGTGACCGATCCCGGGTCGCGCCCGGCGCGCCGGCAGGCCGCCCCGATGCGCCCGCGAACGAGCGCCACGTTGGCCGCGACATCGACGGCACCGGCTGACTTGGGCGACATGCGCAGAGGCTATCCGCTTCGTCCCGGCGCGCACCGCTCCGCGCCGAAGTGCCGCGAGGAAGCTCGTTTCGGCGCGCGCGCCGCGCGAACCGGGAGGACAATCCGCTTGACTAGCGCTCGGAGCCGTTCTTACGATCCCCCTCTCGTTTGGGCGTGTTCACAGGGCATCCACCGGACTCGACCGGCGGCCCGGATTCGGCAGGAGAAGACAAATGCGGCTTGCGTCCGCCATCGGAATCGTGGCACTCGGGCTGACGAGCGCTGCGTGCAGGACCGCCGGCGCCCATGCGTCGGGCGACAAGGAGCTCGCTGCCAAGCTCCAGGGCCTCGGGATCGAGGGCAAGACGTACACGAACGACCTCGGCCAGGTGGACTCGATCCGCCTCGGCAGGGTCTACGTCGTCGGACCGGACCTCCTCATGGAGGACATCCACGGCCACCTCACCTACATCGACGGCGCCACTCTCAACCCGCGCTGGGAGTACTACGGCCTGCCTCGTCCCTTCGACATGGCCCCGGACTCGACGCCGTCCGCCATCATCGGCCTCTCCGCCGGCAAGCTCTTCGTGATCAGCCGCGACAACGGCACGACGGAGATGGAACCGCGCCGCATCGACATCGTGCCCTCGGGCGGGCCGGTCGCGACCGACACGACGATCTACGTTCCGACCTTCCCGACCCCGTCGGGGAACAAGACCGTGTACGCCGTGAGCCTCGGCGCCGGCTTCCAGGGATGGGGCTGGCGGACGAACTCGGACGTGATCGGCGCCATGGCGAAGGGCGGGCCCGGCTCCGGAGACGAGTTCTACTTCGCGACCGCGGACGGCATGCTCTACGCCTTCCCGACCTATCCGGCGACGACTCGAGATCCCGAGCTCGGCTGGATGACGAACCTCCACGGCGCCGTCACGAACGATCTCACGCTCGACGGCGACGACATCGGCGTCGTGATGACCGACGGCCGCCTGGTGTGCGTCGATCGCATCACGGGTGCCGTCCGCTGGGAGGCGTACGCGGGCAGCCGCGAGCACGCCGAGGGCTCGGCGACCTTCTCGGCGTCGCACGCGTTCTACGTCTGCGGCGGAGAGCTCCGGGCGTTCGCACGGGACACGGGCACCAAGGCCTTTGCCGTCAAGGGCGGCAGGGCGTTCGTCGCCGAGCGTGGCGGGCGCGTGATCGTCGCGGGACCGAATGGTTCGCTCGTCTCCGTGGACAAGAAGACCGGCGAGGTCCTCGGCCGCGCCGACGCGCGCGGCTGGCACTTCCCGCCGCGGATCGCCGCGAACTCGACGATCTACGCCATCTCCACGCGCGGCGCCATCATGGCGGTCGAGTCCGGCTTCTGATCCGGCGCCGACCGATCGCCGTCGTTCAACCGCGCGCGCGGACCGATCGAGAGTGATCGGCGAGCCGCGCGAGCAGCGGCACGGGATCTCGCCCGCAGCAGTCGCGCAGCACGGGCAGCGCCTCGTTCCGGAGACGCGCCCGCACGTTCCCGGCGACGTTCGTGGGGTCCTCGCGCCACACTTCGCCCCAGCGGCCGAGCCACTCCCTCAGGCGCTCGCGCCGGAACGCGAGGAGCGGACGGACGAGGCGGATCGCGCTGCCCTTGCGCAGCGCGCGCTCCGGTCGGATCGAGCCGAGCCCGCGCGGACCCGTCCCGCGCAGGATGCGCAGCAGCACCGTCTCGGCCTGATCGTCCATGTGGTGCGCCGTGACGACCTTCGTTGCGCCCGCGGCCCGCGCCGCGCGTTCGAGGAAGGCGTAGCGAACGCGCCGCGCGGCCGCCTCGGGACTCTCGCCGCGTCGCTGCCGTACGCGGCGCCGTTCCGACGCGAGCGGGAGCGAGAGGCGCGCCGCGAGGGCTTCGACGAACGCCGCGTCGTCGCGCGAGTCCTCGCGCAGCGCATGGTCGAGGTGCGCGACCGTCACTCCGGCGAGGCCGAGCCGGCGGGCCGATTTCGCCACGAGGTGCACGAGAGCCGTGGAATCGGCGCCACCCGAGCACGCCACGATCACGCGGTCGCCGGGCTGGAGTAGCCCGGCGATGCGAACGTGCCCGATGAAGTCCGAGACGAGTCTCACGCGGAGAGCGTTTTCGGGGACCGCGCGGCGCGCCGCTAGAATTCCCGCCTACCGAACCCGGGAGGCAATCGAGTGGCCATACGAGTTGCGATCAACGGCTTCGGGCGCATCGGGCGCCTCGTGTTCCGCGTCCTCGCGAAGGACGCGCGGTTCGAAGTCGTCGCGATCAACGACCTCTCCGACGCTACGACGCTCGCGCATCTCCTGAAGTTCGACTCGACTCACGGGCGCTTCGATGGCACGGTCGCCGTGTCCGAGGGCAAGCTCACCGTGAACGGGAAGGACGTCCGGATCTTTGCGGAGAAGGACCCGACCAAGCTGCCGTGGGCCGAGCACCGCGTGGACTGGGTCGTCGAGTCGACGGGTGTGTTCACCAAGCGCGCCGACATCGAGAAGCACCTCGCCGCGGGTGCGGGGCGGGTGCTCCTCACCGTGCCGCCGAAGGACGCGGTCGACGCCCTCGTCGTGATGGGCGTCAACGAGGCGACGATCCAGCCCGAGCACAAGCTCATCAGCAATGCGTCCTGCACCACGAACTGCCTCGCGCCGATGGCGAAGGTGCTGCACGAGTCGTTCGGCATCGAGCGCGGGTTCATGAACACCGTGCACGCGTACACCAACGACCAGCGAATCCTCGATCTCGTCCACAAGGACCTTCGCCGCGCGCGGAGCGCCGCAGTGAACATCATCCCGACGACCACCGGCGCCGCGCGCGCGGTGGGCAAGGTGATCCCGGCTCTCGCCGGGAAGCTCGTCGGCTTCTCGGTCCGCGTGCCCGTGACGGACGGCTCGCTCGTCGATCTCACGGTCGTCCTCTCGCGCGACGTCGCGGTGGCGGAGGTCAACGCCGCGATGCGCGCCGCCGCCGCGGGCCCGCTGAAGGGGATCGTCGAGTACTCGGAGGACCCGCTCGTCTCGCAGGACATCGTCGGCAACCCGGCGTCGTGCGTCTTCGACTCGCTCTCCACCATGTCCATGGGCAACCTGGTGAAGGTCTGCGGCTGGTACGACAACGAGTGGGGCTACTCGACGCGCGTCGTCGACCTGATGGCGTACGCGTCCGGCGTGGCGGGTGTGCGTTGAGCGTGCTCGCGAAGCTCGGGATCGCGGATCTCGCGGTGAAGGGCAAGCGCGTCTTCCTCCGCGTGGACTTCAACGTCCCGCTCGACGAGAAGCTCCACGTCACCGACGACCGCCGCATCCGCGCGACGGTCCCGACGATCAAGTGGCTCCGCGAGCACGGCGCGATCGTCCTCGTCGCAAGTCACTTCGGGCGTCCCAAGGGCAAGGTCGTGGAGGAGCAGCGCCTCACGCCGTGCGGGAAAGTGCTCTCCGAGATCCTCGGCGCGCGCGTGACGATGCTCGGCGACTGCGCCGGGCCGCAGGTGCAGCGCGCGGTCAAGGGCGGCCGCCCGGGCGACGTCTACCTCCTCGAGAACCTCAGGTTCCACGCGGAGGAGGAGGCGGGCGACGAGACGTTCGCGAGGGAACTCGCGTCGCTCTGCGACCTCTACGTCAACGACGCGTTCGGCGCGGCCCACCGCGCTCACGCGTCGGTGTCGGTGATGACGAAGTTCGTGAAGCAGGCGGCCGCGGGTTTTCTCATGGCGGCGGAGATCGAGCACTTGGGCGGCGTCCTCGAGAACCCTGAGCGCCCGTTCGTGCTCGTGTTCGGCGGCGCGAAGGTCTCGGACAAGGTGCCCGTGCTGAAGAACCTGCTCTCGAAGGTGGACGTCGCGCTCATCGGCGGAGGCATGGCGTACACGTTCCTCGCGAGCCGCGGCGTGGACGTCGGATCGTCCCGGCTCGAGCCGGACCTCGTGGCGACGGCGGGCGACATCCTGCGCGAGGCCGAGTCGCGCGGCGTGAAGGTGCTGCTGCCGCTCGACCATGCCGTCGCCGCGAAGATCGAGCCGGGACTCGAACTGCGTCGCACCAATGGCGTCGCGGTCCCGGCGGGACTCATGGGTCTCGACGTCGGCCCGAAGACCGCCGCCGCGTACGCCGCCGAGATCGCGAAGGCGAAGACGATCCTCTGGAACGGACCGATGGGCGTGTTCGAGGTGCCGCCTTTCGACTGGGGCACGCGGCAGATGGCCGACGCCATCGCGCAGGCCACGGCGGCGGGCGCGCGCTCCGTGGTCGGAGGCGGCGACACCGCTGCGGCGGCCGAACAGTTCGGCGTCGCTTCGAAGATGACGCACGTCTCGACGGGCGGCGGCGCGGCGCTCGAGTTCCTCGAGGGCCGAGAACTCCCGGGCGTCGCGGCGCTCTCGCCGCGGGACGACGAAGCTTGAGCGCGCCGCGGATCCTCATCGCGCCGAGTCTCCTCTCGGTGGACTTCGGCCGCATGGCCGAGGGCCTCCGGATGGTCGAGGAGGGCGGCGCCGATCTCCATCACGTGGACGTGATGGACGGCCACTTCGTCCCGAACCTCTCGATCGGTCCGCCGGTCGTGGAGGCCGTCGCGAAGACCGCGAAGATCCCCCTCGACTGCCACCTGATGGTGACCGACCCGCTGACCTATGGCGAGCGCTTCGCCAAGATGGGCGCGTGGGGCGTCACGTTCCACATCGAGGTCGTGAAGGACCCCGCGGAGACCGCGCGGCGCCTGCGTTCCATGGGTGTGCGCCCGGCGGTCGCCATCAACCCGCCCACACCCGTCGAGGCCCTCGAACCGGCGCTCGACCACGTGGACATGGTCCTCGTCATGTCCGTGAACCCGGGCTTCGGCGGACAGAAGTTCATCGCCGACGTCCTCTCGAAGGTGGAGGCCCTTCGCGGCCGCTACGGCTTCGCGAAGGACATCGAGATCGATGGCGGCATCGCCCCGGACACCGTCGCCGCGTGCGCCGCCGCCGGCGCGAACGTGCTCGTCGCGGGCACGGCCGTCTACGGCGCGAAGGACCCGGCCGCGGCGATCGCCGACTTGCGCGCGCGGGGCCGAACGCGCGTCGCTGGCCGGAACCCGATCTCGGACGGATTCCTGATGGGCTGGCCGTTCCGCAGGAAGCGCGAGATGCCGGAGGGACTCTGGCAGACGTGCCCGTCCTGCAAGAAGTACCTCTACAAGAAGCAGGTCGAGGAGGCGTTCGACTGCTGCCCCGACTGCGGCGAGCACTTCAGCGTCGGGGCCGACCGGCGGATCGCGCTGACCGCCGACGAGGGGACGTTCGAGGAGATCGGCGCCGACATCGCGGGCAAGGACATCCTCGGCTTCGTCGACTCGAAGGGGCCCTACGCCGCGAAGCTCCTGAAGTCGCGCAAGGAGACGGGCCACCCCGACGCCTGCGTCGCCGGGCGCTGCCGGATCCACGGCGTCCGCACCGTCGTCGCGTCGCTCGACTTCCGATTCCAGGGCGGCTCGATGGGGCACGCGGTCGGCGAGAAGGTGGCGACCGCGCTCGAGGCGGCGCTCGCCGACGACCTGCCGTGCGTCATCTTCTCGGCATCGGGCGGCGCACGCATGCACGAAGGCGCGATGTCGCTGATGCAGATGTCGAAGACGTCCGCGGCCGTCCACCGTTTCAAGGAACGCGGCCGGGCACCCTTCATCTCCGTGCTCACGAACCCGACGACCGGCGGCGTGACCGCGTCCTACGCGGCGCTCGGGGACGTGATCCTCGCGGAGCCGAAGGCGCTCATCGGGTTCGCGGGGCCGCGCGTCATCAAGCAGACGATCCGCCAGGACCTGCCCGAGGGCTTCCAGACGTCCGAGTTCCTGCTCGAGAAGGGCTTCGTGGACCGGATCGTCCCGCGCGCCGAGATGCGTGACACGCTGGCGCAGCTCTTCAGCCTCCTGCTGCCGGGCCACGACGGACTCCGGTAGTCAGCGCTTGCCGGAGTGCGGCATCGCGGCGATGAGCGACCGCAGAAGCGTGTTCACGCTCTCCGACGTGTCGAAGACGGCCGCTACGTCCGGATCGAGCAGCACCGACACCGCGTCCGACCTCATCGCATCGGCGAAGCGGTTGGGTTTCGCCTTGCGGTAGTCGAACCGGTACTCGCGGCGCACAGGGGCGCCGGACGGGCGGCGCGGCTTACGGCTTGGTGTTCTCTTCATGGTTCTCACGTTCCTGTCGCGTGGCGACGCGAGCGCTGAAGATCCTCACTCCATCCGGGCGTTCCGTGAAGAAGACGAGCAGCAGGCGCTTGCGCCGTGAGTGTCCGACGATGATCTCCCGCTGCTCCGTCGCGGAGTGATCGTCGTCCGGGAACACCCGGGCCAGCGGATCGGCGAAGACGGTACGCGCCTCGTCGAAGCCGACTCGGTGCTTCGCGAGGTTGGCGGCGTCCTTCTTCGGATCCCATCGGAACCTGATGCTCATGGCTGTTCCCTGGAAGGCTAGCATCCTGCGTGTCCCGCATGACCCTCATCGAAGCGATCTGCGACTTGGACGCCCTGAGCGACGACGTTGTCATCTATGTCCGGGAGCCATGGGAGCGAGAGTCGGAGTGCGTCCTCTTGGAGATGGACGCCGAGTCGGCCGATGTGCCGGACCAGGAAGTGGCCGAAGCGAGGGGCTTCTCCTACTTCCTGGAGGTCCTCATCATCCGCGAGGTGTTCGACGGCTGGAGCGGGAACCTGGGTCGAACCCCGACGCCGGAGGAGTTGTGCGATCGTGTGATCCACTACGCGATGCACGACGCCTGACCTACGCGATCAACTCCCCGACGTGCGCCTCCACCGACGCCGCGAGCGCATCGAGGTCGTAGCCGCCCTCCAAGAGGCTGACGACGCGCCCGCCGCAGCGCGACGCGGCGAAGCCGCTCACGAGGCGGGTCATCTCGCGGAAGCCGTCCGTCGTCACGCGCGTGTGCGAGAGCGGATCCTGTTCGTGGGCGTCGAAGCCCGCGGAGATCAGCACGAAGCCGGGGTCGAAGCGTTCGAGCGCGGGGATCACCTGCTTCTCGAACGCTTGCAACCACTCGCGATCGCCCGTCCCGGCGGACTGCGGGCAGTTGAGCGTCGCGCCCTCGCCGGGGCCGATGCCGCACTCGGCGGCAGCGCCCGTCCCCGGGTACCAGGGCCACTGGTGGAGGCTCGCGTAGAAGACGCTCGGGTCGGATTCGAAGATGTGCTGCGTCCCGTTGCCGTGGTGGACGTCCCAGTCGACGATCGCGACGCGCTCGATCCGCCGCACGGCACGAAGGTGCGCCGCGGCGACCGCCACGTTGTTGAAGAGGCAGAACCCCATCGCCTCGCTGCGCTCCGCGTGGTGCCCCGGCGGCCGGCAGGCGACGAACGCGTTGCGCCAGACGCCGTCCATCACCCGATCGACGGCCTGCACCGCGCCGCCCGCAGCGACGAGAGCGGCCTGGTAGCTCGCTTCCGAGACGATCGTGTCGCCCGCGTCGAGAATTCGCAGACCCGCGGCGCACGCCCGCTCGATACGCGCGGCGTGGTCCTCGTCGTGGACCCGTGAGATCCACGCCACCGGCGCCGGATCGGGTTCGAGCACGTCCAGGTGCGCGATGAGTCCCGAGTCCTCGAGTCGACGCCGGATTGCCGCCAGCCGCGACGGACGCTCCGGATGCCCGCGACCGGTGTCGTGGAGCTCGAAGACCGGATGCCGTACGAGTCCCGTACGCGCATTCCCGCTGTCCAAGTCGTTCCTGTAGATTCGGGCCATGCCCGAATCTACCGAGACGCACCGCTTCCAGGCCGACGTCAATCAGGTCCTGTCGCTCGTCGTCAACTCGCTCTACACGCACAAGGAGGTCTTCCTCCGCGAACTCGTGAGCAACGCGAGCGACGCCCTCGACCAGGTGTCGTTCCGCGCGCTCACCGACCCGGCGCTCCTCGGCGACGAGAGGGATCTCCGCATCGCGATCGTCGCGGACCGCGAGGCGCGCACGCTGACGATCCGCGACAACGGCGCGGGGATGTCGCACGACGACCTCGTGAAGAACCTCGGCACGATCGCGCACTCGGGGACGAAGCGTCTCCTCGAGTCGATGTCGGGCGACCAGCGGCGCGACCTGCCGCTCATCGGACAGTTCGGCGTCGGCTTCTACTCGGCGTTCCTCGTCGCGGACCGGGTGACCGTGACGTCGCGCGCCGCGGGAGCGACCGAGGCGTGGCGATGGGAGAGCGCCGCGGCGGGGGACTTCACCGTGGAACCCGCCGAGCGCGCGGGCCGCGGAACGGACGTCACGCTGCATCTCAAGCCCGACGAGGACGACTTCCTGCGCGACTGGACGATCCGCGACCTCGTGCGGCGGTACTCCGACTTCGTGCGTCACCCGATCCTGCTCGAGGTCGAGCGGAAGGAGACCGACGACGCGCCTGGCTCGAAGAGCATGGACCGCGTCAACCAGGCGAGCGCCCTCTGGGTCCGGCCGAAGGCGGAGATCACGAAAGAGCAGTACGAGGAGTTCTACAAGCACCTCACGCACGACTGGGAGCCGCCGCTCGCGTACGCGCACTTCAAGGTCGAGGGCACGCAGGAGATGACGGGGCTCCTCTTCATCCCGAAGAGCACGCCGCTCGAGTTCCTCGCCGGGAAGAAGACCGGCGTCCGCCTGTTCGTCCGGCGCGTCTTCATCATGGACGACTGCGAAGACCTGCTCCCCGAGTGGCTCCGGTTCCTGCGCGGGCTCGTGGACTCCGACGACCTGCCGCTGAACGTGTCGCGCGAGTTCCTGCAGCGCGGGAGCGGCACGGCGCAGATCAAGAAACAGCTCGTCCGCCACGCGCTGACGATGCTCGACGACCTCGCCGCGGAAGGTGAGACGACCGAGAAGGACGCGGAGGGCAAGGAGACCAAGCTCCGCCGCTACGAGGTCTTCTGGCGCCAGTTCGGCCGCGTCCTGAAGGAGGGCGTCCACGCCGACGCGTCGAACCGCGATCGCATCGCGAAACTGCTCCGCTTCGAGACCTCGAACGCGGCGGGACTCACGTCGCTCGCCGAGTACGTTTCGCGCATGGCGACGGGGCAGCCGTCGATCTACTACGTCGGCGCCGAATCGCGCGCGGCGGCGGAATCGAGTCCGCACATCGAGGCGCTGAGGCGGCGCGGTTACGAGGTCCTCTACTTCACCGATCCGGTGGACGAGTGGGTCGCCGACGGCTTGCGCGAGTTCGACGGGAAGCGCATCGTTTCCGCCGGCAAGGGTGCGCTCGACCTCCCCGAGGAGGAGGCCGACAAGAAGAAGCGCGAGGAGAGCACGGGGCTCTTCGCAAGGTTCATCGAGAAGCTGAAGACCTCGCTCGGGAGCCGCATCGGCGACGTGCGCGTCTCGAACCGTCTCACCGACTCGCCCGCGTGCATCGTCACCGAGGAGCACGGCGTCAGCCCGCACATGGAGCGCCTCATGCGCGCGAACCGCTACGACGTGCCCGAGCAGAAGCGGACGCTCGAGATCAACGCGGAGCATCCCGTGATCCGGCGGCTCTCGGACCTCGCGGGCGACGAGGCCAACGCCGCGCGCGTGGACGTCCTCTGCGGGGTGCTCTACGACCAGGCGCTCGTCGCAGAGGGCGGGCTTCCCGCGGACCCGGCGCACTTCGCAAAGCAGGTGACGAAGCTCCTGGAGGAGGTGACGCGTTAGCGCGACGCGTTCCTGGCGGTCGCTGCTGGCGGCGCTGACGCTCGACGAGATCCGGCCGAAGCCCGTGTCCACGCGCGCGGGACACGTCGACGCGGCGACCGCGCTCGTCGTGGCAGGCGGCGTGCCGCGCAGCGCCGCGAGGGCGCCGCTCGTCGTCATCGTGAACGATCCCGACCGCGCGACCGACAGCGCCGCCGCGCTCCGCGCGATCCGGGAGGCCATCGGGAAACGCGAGGTGGTCGTCGTCGTGGCGACGGGCAGTCACGTGTGGAGCGACGACGCGAAGCTCGCGCACGAAACGCCGCTCCGCACCGCCGCGGGCAAGCCGTCGAAGTTCCACTGGCACGACGGCGCGAAGGGCGAGCACGTGGAGGTGGGGCCCGCGCGTCTCGACGCCGTCGTCGCTGGGGCGCGCGACATCGTCGCGGTGGGGAGCGTCGAGCCGCACTGGTTCGCGGGTCTCACGGGCGCGCACAAGACGCTGACGGTCGGCGTGATGCACGCGGAAGACATCGCGGCGAACCACCTCCGCGCGATGTCGCCGAAGGCGCAGCCCTTCCGTCTCGAAGGCAACCCGGTCCACGAGGGCCTCGCGCGCGTCGTCGAGTCGCTCGCGAAGGGACGCCGCATCGTCGCGGTGCAGCACGTCCTCACGCGATGGTTCGCCGGGCCGCCGCTCGAGTGCCTCGCGGAGGCGGCGCCGTTGGTGGACGCGCGGTGGCGGCGCAAGATCGGGAAGCCGTTCGACTTCGTGGTCGCGACCGTCGAACCGCCGCTCTCGCGGACGCTCTACCAGGCCGAGAAGGCCGTGAAGAACAACGAGTCCGCGGTGAGGGACGGCGGCGTCTTCGTCGTGGACGCCGCCTGCGAGGACGGTCTCGGTCCCGACCGGTTCTTCCAACTGCTGCTGAAGGCTCCCGACGTCGCGGCCGTGCAGGAGGAGATCGCGCGCAAGGGCTACCGTCTCGGCGACCACAAGGCCCAGCGTCTGCGCGCGCTCCAGGGCCGGGGCGTGCGGATCGCGCTGGTCTCCGCGACGTTCCCGCAGAAGGCCGCGGAGGCGATCGGTTGGACGGTCTACGCGACGCGGGACGCCGCCGCCAAGGCGCTCCGCGGTGAGTTCGGCGCGTCGTCGCGCGGCGCGCTCATCGAGGACGCAGCGCACGTGGTCGTCGAGTCGCGGTGACGGGCGGCGGCCCCGGACGGACTCCGCGGACGTCCGCGCCGCGCACTCCCGCGCCGCCGAAGCCGCTGGCTCCGCCGATCACCGACGATCCGCCGCGGCCGTCGGCGTGGACGGTGTCGATCGACCGCGGCGGGACCTTCACGGACATCGTGCTCGTTGCGGCGGACGGGCGACTCGTCACGCTGAAGGTGCCGAGCGCCGCAGCGAACGCGGACGACGAGGACCCGGCGATCGGCGCGATCCGCGACGTCGTCGGCGCGCCGGACGGCGTCCCGATCGCGAGCGCTCACGTCCGTGAGGTGCGGATCGGCACGACGGCCGCGACGAACGCGCTCCTCGAACGGCGCGGCGAACGCTGCGCGCTCGTCGTCACGAAGGGCTTCGCGGATCTCCTCGCGATCGGCACGCAGGAGCGCCCGTCGCTCTTCGCGCTGCGGATCGAGAAGCCGCCGCCGCTTCCGGAGGACGTGTTCGAGGTGGACCAACGCGTCCTCGCGGACGGAACGGTCGATCGGCACGTCGACGTCCACGACCTGCAACGCGTCGCCCGCGCGATCCGCGCCCGCGGGTTCGACTCCGTGGCCGTCCTCTTCCTGCACAGCTTCGCGTTCCCCGCGCACGAACTCGTGGCGCGCGAGGTCCTTCACGGCGAGGGGGTCGAGCACGTCTTCCTGTCGCACGAGTCAGCCCGAGAGATCCAGGCACTGCCGCGCGGCGAGACGGCCTGCGCGGACGCGTACCTCACGCCCGTGCTCCGCCGGGCGCTCGATCGCTTCCGCAAGTCGTTCGCACTGGACGTTGTCATCCGCCTGATCCGCAGCGACGGCGGGCTTTGCGAGGCGCAAGACGCTCAGGGTCGTTCCGCGGTCCTCTCGGGCCCAGCGGGCGGCGCGCTCGCGGTCGCACGACTCCGCGGGCCGCTCCCGGCGATCGGCGTCGACATGGGCGGCACGAGCACCGACGTATGCCGGGCGGCGCCGGACGTCGAAGCCCGCTACGAGACGCGCGTCGCGGGACTGCGCCTGCGCGTGCCGTCGCTCCGCGTCCACACCGTCGCCGCGGGCGGCGGTTCCATCCTCGCGTTCGACGGACGACGGTTCCGCGTCGGCCCCGAGAGCGCAGGCGCGCGACCCGGGCCCGCGGGATACGGCCTCGGCGGACCGGCGACGCTCACGGACGCGAACGCCGTCCTCGGACGTCTCCATGTCGCGTCGTTCCCCGCGTGCTTCGGCGAGGACGGCGAGAGCGCGTTCGATGTCGCCGCCTCACGCCGCGCGATCGCGCCGCTCGCCTCGACCGCCGGCATGTCCGTCGAGGAAGCCGCCGCCGGCTTCCTGCGCGTCGGGAACGAGTGCGTCGCGCAGGCGATCCGCGAGGAGAGCGTGCTACGCGGCTACGACGTCCGCGATCACGCGCTCGTCGCATTCGGCGGCGCCGGGCCTCAGCACGCGTGCGCGCTTGCGGTCGCGCTCGGGATGACGACGGTCATCGTGCCGCGTCTCGCGAGCGTGCTCTCGGCGTGGGGGATCGCGGGGGCGAGACCGTCGCAGGACCACTCGATCCACGTCCTCGGACCGCTGGACGAAGAGAGCCTCCGGGACGTGAAGTCGCAGGGCATGTTGGCCTGGATCGGCGATGCCCGCGCACGGGCGGTGCTGGAACTTCGCGTTCAGGGAACGGACGCCACTGTTCCGGTCCCGCTCCGGCCGACTCAGGAACTCGCGGACGTTCGAACGGCGTTCGTCGCGGCGCACCTCCGCGCGTACGGTTTTCGCCCGGCCGAGGACGCCCGGATCGAAGTGGTCAACGTCCGCCTTCGCTGGGAGGACGCGACCGGCGATCCGCCTGCCGGTGCGACGAGGAACGCGGCGGCGGCCCGCGGCACGGTCGCCGCGCCCGCGACCGTCTGGTTCGGCGACGCGAGCAACTCGGTTGCGCCGCTCCTGACGCTCGTGCACCGCTGCGACTCGCTCGCGTCCGGCGACGAGATCGACGGCCCTGCGCTCCTCGTCGACGCGACGACGACGGTCGTCGTCGAACCCGGCTGGAGAGTCTCCGCCGAGGACGACGCGTTCGTGCTGCGGCCGACGGCGCCCGCGCCGGTCCACCGCGCGAGCAGGGAACGCGACCCCGTGACGCTCGCGCTCTTCGCCAACCGTTTCATGTCCGCCGCCGAGCGCATGGGCGCCGTCCTCGAACGGACGAGCCACTCCACGAACATCAAGGAACGCCTCGACTTCTCGTGCGCCCTCTTCGACGGCGAGGGCCGCCTCGTCGCGAACGCGCCGCACATCCCGGTCCACCTCGGTGCGATGGGGGAGAGCGTCCGCGCGATCGTCGCCGCGCGCGGGACGGACCTCCACGAGGGCGACGTGATCGTGACGAACGATCCGTACCGCGGCGGGTCGCACCTGCCGGACGTCACCGCCGTGACGCCGGTGCTCGTCTCCGGCGGACGCGCGCGGATGTTCGTCGCCAACCGCGCGCACCACGCCGACGTCGGCGGGATCACGCCCGGATCGATGCCGCCGCTCTCGACGTCGATCGACGAAGAGGGCGCGTGCGTCCACGACCTCCTGCTCGTCCGCGACGGTGTGCTCTTCGAGGACGACGCCCGCCGCGCGTTCGCGGCGTCGCGCGGGGTGGACGAGCGCATCGCCGACTTCCGCGCGCAGGCCGCCGCGAACGCCGAGGGCGCGCGCCTCCTGCGCGACATGTGCGAGACGCACGGGCCGGACGTGGTCGAGGCCTACATGGCCCACGTCCTCGACGACGGCGAAGCGGCGATGAGCGAGATGCTGCGCGCGTTGCCGCCGGGGCCGCACGTCATGGAGGACGCGCTTGACGACGGCACGCCGCTGCGCGTGTCGATCTCGGTCGCCGACCATGGCCTCGGGCAGTACGGAACCGTCCGGGGGACGGTTCCGCGGGGCCGCGCGGTCGTCGACTTCGCCGGGACGGGCCCGCGGTCGCGAGGCAACCTCAACGCGCCCCGCGCCGTCACGCGCGCGGCGGTGCTGTACGCGTTGCGTTGTCTCGTCGGCCGCGACGTGCCGCTCAACGAAGGGTGCCTGCGTCCCGTCGAGATCCGCATCCCCGCGGGGTCGATCCTCGATCCGTCGCCGCCCGACGCCGTCGTCGGCGGGAACGTGGAGACGTCGATGCGGATCGTCGACCTCGTTCTCGGGGCACTCGGCGCCTGCGCGGCGAGCCAAGGGACGATGAACAACCTCACGTTCGGGACGGCGGACCGCGCGTACTACGAGACGCTCGGCGGCGGCGGCGGCGCGGGGCCGACCTTCGACGGCGCGTCGGCCGTGCAACTCCACATGACGAACACGCGCATCACCGACGTCGAAGTGCTCGAGACGCGGTTCCCGGTCGTCGTCCGCAGCTTCTCAATCCGCCGCGGCAGCGGCGGCGCGGGCGCCCACCGCGGCGGCGACGGACTCGTCCGGGAGATCGAGTTCCTGGCGCCGATGTCGGGCGGCATCCTCTCGGAGCGTCGCGTCCGCGCGGCGTTCGGCCTCGCGGGCGGATC
>JANNHP010000221.1:0-3054 GCA_031404455.1 Planctomycetia bacterium
CGCTGCTTTCCTGAGAATCCCGCGGCGAAAACGGGCCCCCGCCGGAACCAGGATGCGGAGGGAAGCAGCGATGGCCGACGATCCGGTC
Organism: Planctomycetia bacterium; assembly: GCA_031404455.1. GTDB lineage: Bacteria > Planctomycetota > JAJSAM01 > JAJSAM01 > JAJVHW01 > JANNHP01. The sequence goes on from JANNHP010000221.1 coordinate 89, forward strand.
GTACCGGCGGATACGGGAGACCTCGACGACGTGCTGGACGGCGCGCTCGGCGCGGCGTTCGGCGGCGGCGGCGAGTCGGTCGGCCGCAGCGTGCTGAAGCGGATGTCCCGCCCCCGGCGTGACGCCGCCGCGCGTCGTGCTGCGCGACCTCGACGGCACTGCACCCGCCGCGCCGCTCGCGCCGAACTCGCCCGAGGGCGACTCGCGCTACCGCCTCCTCGGCGAGATCGCGCGCGGCGGCATGGGCATCGTCCTGCGCGGCCACGACGTTGACCTCGGCCGCGACGTGGCGCTCAAGATCCTGCGCGACGAGTACGCCGAGGCGCCCGACGTGCTGCAGCGCTTCGTCGAGGAAGCGCAGATCGGCGGTCAGCTCCAGCACCCGGGAATCGTCCCGGTCTACGAACTCGGCCTCCTCCCGGACGGCAAGCCCTTCTTCACGATGAAGCTCGTCAAGGGACGCACGTTCGCCGCCGTCCTCGCTGAGCGGCCGAGCCCGGCGCACGAGCTCGCGCGCCATCTCGCCACGTTTGAGGCGGTCTGCCAGACGATCGCCTACGCCCACGTCCGCGGCGTCATCCACCGCGACCTGAAGCCCGCGAACGTGATGCTCGGTGCCTTCGGCGAGGTCCACGTCGTGGACTGGGGCATGGGCAAGGTGATGCGCTCGGGCGGCGTCCACGACGAGCGCAAGCAGAAGCGCAAGGCCGCGGACCAGAGCAAGACGATGATCGCGACGCTGCGCAGCGACGGCTCGGGGACCGACTCCGTGACCGGCTCGGTGATGGGCACGCCGCGCTACATGCCGCCGGAGCAGGCGCGCGGCGACATCCCGCGCGTCGATGCGCGCAGCGACGTGTTCTCCCTCGGCGCGATCCTGTGCGAGATCCTGACCGGCGCGCCGCCGTACCGCGGCGGCACCGAGCGCGAGGCGCTGATCGCCGCCGCGCAGGCGAAGCTCGACCCGGCGATGGAAGCCCTCGATGCCAGCGGCGCGGCAGCCGAGCTCCTCGAGATCGCAAGGACCTGCCTCGCTCCGGGCCAGGACGCGCGCTTCGCCGACGCCGGCTCGCTCGCCAAGGAACTCGCCGCGTACGAAGCCGGTCTCGACGAACGCACGCGCGCCGCCGAGACGGCCGCCGCCACGGCGAAGGCCCGCGTCCGCGCGGAGACGCGACGTCGCAAGCTGACGATCCAGCTCGGCAGCGCCGCGGCGGTGCTCGTCTGCGGCGCGGGTCTGGCGTGGATCTTCGTTGCGCGCGGCGAGTCCCAGCGTCGCGAGGACGCGTCGCGCGCCGTCGCGTCGGCCGTCGAGGCCGTGCGTGTGGCGCAGGGCCGCGCCGCCGCGGCGCCGACGGATCTGGCGGTGTGGGACGAGGTCCGCGCGGCGCTGAAGAAGGCGGAGTCCGCGGCGAAGTCGTCGGATGCAGACGAGGAGTCGCGCGCGTCGGTCGAGGCGCTGCGGGCGTCGCTGGCGGACGGCGAGAAGGCGGCGCGCTCGCTCGCGGCGAAGCACGAGGCAGTGGACACGCTCGTCCGCAAGGTCGACAGCGCCCGCGAGGCCGTCCTAGCCGACTACGACGAGCATCGGTGGGCGACGTCGATGCGCGCGGCGTTTGCGGATTTCGGCATCCGCGCCGAGGAGATGGACGCAGAAGCGATCGCGCGTTTCGTGCGGGAGGAGTATCCCTGGGAGACGGAGCGCCTCACGGAGCAGCTCATCATTTGGTCCCAGGCCGAGGAGCGCGACACGACCACGGTGTCGACGATCGTCGAGAAGCTGAACGACGCGGTCCTCCGCGCGAATCCCAGCGAGCTCCTGGCGCGTATCGAGACGGCCAAGACCTTGGGCGATCTGCGGGCTATCGTCGCCGCTTGTCCGGTCGAGGAGTTGTCGTTCGTGACCCTGCGCCGTCTCAGCCTTCGACTCGGTGAACTCGATGCGTCGGGAGCCGGCGCAGACGTGGCGGCCCTAGCCGACCGCAAGTCGATTCGCTACCCGACCGAGCGCATGTGGCATTCGAACGTCGCGAGGTTCCAGTCCCGCCTCACCCCGCCTCCGGAGGGGCAGATCGCGGGACACGTGGCCGCTGTGCGCGCCCTTCAGCCCCAATCCGGCGAGGCCGCGCGCCTGGCGGTCGGGGCCCTCCTCCAGGCGGGGAACTACGGCGCCTGCATCGGCCCGTAGGAGGAGGCGCTGGCGCAGCATCCCGACGACTGGAGCGTGCAGCGACTGTTGGCGGGCGTCTACGTCAAGTGCGGACGCCTGGCCGAGGGCGCGACGCTCTGCGAGAAGGTGGCGGCGCGCTTCCCGAAGAACATGGACCTGCGGATCGGGATCTTCGACTGCTACCGGGACATGCAGCGATGGGAGGAGATGAGTCGTCTCACGGAACAGGCGGTCCGCGACTTCCCGGGCAACTCGCGGGCAGTGGGCATCCGCGGGGTCGGCAAGTACTTCACGGGGGACCTCGTCGGGGGCGAGGCGGACCTGAGGAAGGCGCTCCAGATCGAGCCCGACCTCTTCTTCGCCGTGAAACACCTGGTCAGAGACCTGGAGGCACAGGGCCGCGCCGACGAAGCCCTCGAGGTGCTGCGGCAGTCCGTCGAGCGCCAGGGCGGGAAGTCCCACGAGGATGTCGTCAACCACTACACCCAGCGTCTACGCCTGCGCGGACGGCTCGCCGAGGCGGAAGCGGTGTGCCTCGCGTCGCTCGCGAACGAACCGAAACCGTCGATCTTCCTCGAGCTCGCGAAGATCCTGCGAGCCGAAGGCAGAGTCGACGACGCGACCCGAACACTCCGCGACGCGTTGGCGAAGTTCCCGCGGAGCATCCAGCTCCGGGGAGAACTGGCGCGAGTCCTGAAGGCCGCGGGACGGAACGAGGAGGCGGGCGGGGTCATCCGCGGCGCCGGGTCGGCCCGTCGCCTGCAGCCGCGCGAACTCGTCGAGATCGCCCTGATGT
>JANNHP010000222.1:0-6015 GCA_031404455.1 Planctomycetia bacterium
CTTCGACGTCTCGCGGAACGGGCGCTTCAGCTCCTCCGGGTTCGCATAGGCGATCGAGTGGACGACGAAGTCGAGCGAGCCCCACTTGGCGGCGACCGCGGCGACGAGGGAGTCGATGTCGGCCTGCTGCGTGATCTCGCAGGGGAGCACCAGCACGTCGGCCGGGTTCGGCAGCGTTTCGGCCAGTTCCTTCGTCCCAGCCTCGAACCGCGGCCCCTGGTACGTGATGCAGAGCTTGGCGCCCCGCGCCGCGCACGCCCGGGCGATCGCCCACGCGAGGCTGCGCTTGTTCGCCACCCCCAGGATCAGACCCTTCTTGCCTTCGAGCATGCACCCTCCGACGGATCTCGAGAGTCGCCGTTCGCGACTGGACGCCGCGAACCCGGTCTGCCGTGAACGCGAACCGCATCAGGTTCGTCCGGATGAACCTGAGCCGTTCCAGGATCGTCCGGATCAAGGCGCAAGGCGGTCATAGACCCCTTCAGGGGTCATGGCCGCCGCAGCAACGCAGAGCCGGGCGATCCTGGGACGGCGGTTCCGAGCAAATGGTGCGGAGGGGGGGACTTGAACCCCCAATGACCGTTAGGTCACCAGAACCTGAATCTGGCGCGTCTGCCAATTTCGCCACCTCCGCACGGAGGCAAGGGGGCAGAGGATGAAGCCTCGCGCCCCTCGGACCAACTTTTCGGTCGCTCGCGTCCGCGTGCATGGCACAAGAGTGAGATGTCGAAGTCGGGCGGCGGCAAGGACACGAAGCACGGCGGCGCGCCGACCCTCGGCAACCCGAAGGCGCGCTGGCGCTACGACATCCTCGAGACGATCGAGTGCGGGATCTCTCTTCTCGGACCCGAGGTGAAGAGCCTCCGCGAGGGTCGCGCGAGCATCGAGGAGGCTTACGCGCGCTTCAAGGGGACGGACCTCTGGCTCGTCGGCATGCACGTGGACGAGTACCGCTCGAAGGGCTACTCGAAGCACGAGCCCCGGCGTCCGCGCAAGCTCCTCGCGCACCGCCTCGAACTGACGAAGCTCCGCATCGAGTCCGAGCGCCGCGGGCTGACGATGGTCCCGCTGCGCGTCTACTGGAGCGACCGCGGGTTCGCGAAGGTCGAGGTCGCGCTCGTCAAGGGCAGGAAACTGCACGACAAGCGCGACGTGGACCGCGAGAAGAGCGCCAAGCGCGAGATGGACCGGGCGATGAAGCGGAGGTAGCGCGCGCCGCTACTTCCAGTCGATCGCCCAGGCCTTGAAGTCCTGGAGCATCTCGTCGAAGTTCACGCCGTCGAACGCCTTGCGCGCCGCGGCCGGATCCCCGGTGTCGCGCAGCGACTGCAGGTAGCCCGCGTACTGCTTCTTGAACTTCGAGGCGCCCTTGCCGTTCTTGAAGTACCAGTGCCACGCGAAGAGCTCGTAGTTGCCCTGTTCGTTGTCGGTCACCTCGTTCCAGCGCACGACGTCGAACCACTGGTCGAGACGGCGCTTGCCCGCCGCGACCGCGGACTTCGCCTTCGAGATCGTCTCGGGCGCGATCTTCTTGCCGCCGCCCATCGCGACGAACCGGCCGTACCCGGGAAGTCCCACCGCGACCCAGATCGGCGTGTCGCCGCCGAAGTACTGCCACACGTACTGCTCGGCGCCGGCCTTGTGAACGGTCTCCTCGTGGCCCTGCGCGGTCTCGCTGATGATCGACACCATGGCGGCGCGGTCGAGCACGCTGAAGATGCCGAACTTCGCCTCGATGCCGAGCGTCTGCTTCACGCGGTCCTCGAACTTCTGTCCGTTCTGGAAGATCCATGCGGACGGCCGGGACGCGTCGAACGGCTTGCCGGGCAGGAACTTCGTGAGGACTTCGCGTCCCGCCGAGAGGGCCGCCGTCGCCTTCTTCAACGACGAATCGCGGTCCGCGTCAGCGTCGGTGAGGACGTCGTAGTCGCCGACCTTCTTCGCGTTCCAGCCGGCGCCCATGCCCGGCGGCGCCGCCTCGCCCGGAACGGCGGCGCTGTCGAGGAACTTTTCGACCGCCGCGTGGACCTGGTCGTACGCGCTGTCGGCGGCGAGCACCTGGAAGGTGTAGACGCGGCCGTTCTTCTCGACCCAGCGACGCCAGACGGCGTTGCGGTTCTCGGCGGTGGCGCATCCCTCGGCCCATCCCGGACCCTGGCGGAGCGAGCCGGACCTGACCGAGCCGAGTTGGGGCAGCGTGATCGCTCGGGCGAGCGCCGCGCGCGCGAACTGGCCGTCCGCGAAGAAGTGAACGGCTCCGTTCGCGCTCTTGCCCTCCTCGCCGTAGAAGCCGCCAAACGACGCGAGCGCCTTCTGATCCGCGTTCTCGCCGCCCAAAGCCTTCCACGCCCGCGGCAGCTTGATCGTCATCGTCTTCTTGCGATCGGTCTGCTCGTACGTCTCGGCGGGCGCCGCGGCGGGAGGCTCCTCCGCTTCGTCCTCGGCACGCGCCGCCGGGACGAACGGCAGCGGGGCGCCTGCGAGGAGGACGAGGAGGAGCGGCAGCGAACGCGCGGTGCGGGACATGCGGACCTCCGGATGGGCGGGCACGGCCGAGTGTAGCGAGAGGTGTGCCGGGAGGGAGTGTCGCGTTCCGGGGACGTGTGGATGCGGGCCCGCAGGCACACCAGGACGGCTACTGGGGCGATGTGTGGATCTGGACGATGGTCTCACCGTCGCCGGGCGTGATCATCACCATGCACTTGCGCTTGTCCTTCTCGGCCTCGATGACGCTGGAGGTCCCGTCGAGTTCCATCACGGGCTTCAGGGTCCACCCCTCGGCCTTCAGACGCTCCTGGTAGAAGGCGGACGCCTCCGGGACCGTGCCCTTGGCGCGGAAGTTCACCATCATCTCCGTCCCCTGGGCGACGGACGCCGCCACCGTCGCGTCCTTCGGGCTGGGGACGTCCTTCGGAAAGTTCGAAGGCAGCGCGACGGTCCCCGAGGCGCCGGCCCGCACGTGCGCGGTCTCGCCGGAGGAGTCCTTCACGTCGATGCTGACGTCGCCACTCGGGCCGCATCCGGCGCCGGCGAGGAGCAGCAGCGTCAGCGCGGCGAAGTTGCGATTCATGGGCTAGTCCTCCTGTTGCGCGTTGCCGGGAAGGCTACGCCGGGCGGGGCGCGAGATCGTATGGGAAGGGGGTACCGGGGGGTTCTTGCCGCGCGTAGCGGGGGCGCGCACGGGAACTGTCCGGTCGTTGTACGACCGGCGTGCGCGCGGCGAAGGTGGTGAAGGCTGGCGGACGCCGCGAGGAGGAGCTGTCTTCCGGCCACGCTCAGACGAGTGCGTTCGATGACCGAGGAGGACACTCGTTGACGGTCGTTCGGGATACAGACGGGATACGGCGACGAGGCGAGGAAGGCGTCGCCCCGAACCGGGTGCGCGACGCGCCAGCGTGAGTTTGGCGTGCGACGTGAGGGCCAGCCCGACGACACGTCGCATGGCGCGGAGCCGTAGGAAACCGTCCTGCGGACGGTTTCCCCGCGCCCCTCGCGTGGCACACCAAACCCGGGGGTGCTCCCGAAGGCGCCACTGGCGCGTTCCGATCGCCGCGGCCGAGGAACGGCCGCAGGCGACCGCGCCCGTTCAAGTCAAACTCCCCGCGGGCCTTCATCGAAACAAGGGGGAATTGCACCCCGAGGCGCGGCGACGCCGCGCCGGAGGGGTTTCAATTCCCCCCACGACACCACGCACGAGCGGGCGGCACCGCCGCCCGCGGTGCGTGGTGGAGGCGGGGGGACGTTCGCCCGCCGCGATGCGAGTCCGTCAGGCTCCGGCACGGGCGCTCGTGAACCGAAAACGACGCTCGTGGACGGTCTCGCGGGATACAGACGGGATACGGCGGTGCGCTCGTGAGCACCGCTTGCGACGCGGTCGCCGACGCTCTTGCGCCGGAACACGACGACATCCATCTCGACTGGATGACGGCGACCCACCACGACAAGGAACAACTCCGTCAGCTCACGCGCGGCGAGCTGCGGGAGTCGCGTCCCTTCTGGCCCTACAAGTGGGCGGAGGAAGACGCGGACGGCGTGCGGATCATGGGCGGCGGTCCTGCGCCGCGTCCGTTCCTCCTGGAGATCCGCGGCGAGGCGTTTGGGCGGCGGCGCGCGGCCGGGAAGGACGACATCGGCACGGTGGCCATGGCGGCGTTCAACGGTCTGCACTGCACGCGCCTCGACATTGCGCGCGACGTGACGAACGAGCTGACGCCGTCGTGGCTCCGGTCGGCGTGGGACGAGGGCCGTCGCGTGTCGCTCTGGCGGCGTCGCAAGTGGACGGACGAGGGGGCGACGGGGCACATGCTGCGACTCGGCGGCGCGGACAGCCTCGTCGCGCTCCGTGTCTACGACAAGCGCGCTGAGATGCTCGAGCGCGGCGAGTCGTGCTCCTTCCCGCGTCTCACTCGTTGGGAACTCGTGCTCCGCGGGGATCGCGCGGCGAGCGCGCTCGATCAACTCTCGCGTCTCTTCGTCGGCGCGGACTCGGAGACGGGCGAGGAACTGTGGCCCGTTCACGGGCTGTGGTGCGCGTGGCTGTCGAGCAGCCTGACCGTGACAACCGAGCCGGTCGATCGACGCAACAAGCACCAGCAGCGCGCGAAGGCGTCGCCCGATCCGGCATGGGAGCGGTTCGTCAGCGCGCAGAGCGGTGCAACGCTCTCGGCCGAGGCGCGCGAGGTGTGCGTCGCCGAGCGCGCGGCCAACTTCGCGAAGTGGTTCTGTTCCTCCGTCGCTCCCTCTCTCGCTCTCATGGTGAAGCTGGTCGGATGGAAGAACGTGTACCGCCTCGCGAGGTCGGCGAGCCGTCGCGTTGGCCCCGGTCAGCGAGTACTGCTGGGCGACCTGGGCGAAGCTGCGCCCGCCGCAAGGGAAGTCGTCCGGGACCGCATCGGCCCGCGGCCCAAACCGCGGTTCCTTCCGATCGACCCAGAGATGCTCCGACCGTCGGGCGCGCTGTCCTACCTGTCGATGCAGAAGGGCTATCCGGCCCCGGCGCGAGTGCCGAGTCGCGCGCGAACTCCTCGGAAGCCGAGCGAGCGCCGGGGGACCCGGCGGGAAGGTTGAGCCCTACGGCCAGCTCACCCGGTCGCCGCCTCGGCGATCCCGCTGGGGGCGGCCCAGAACGGTCGCGCTCGCGAATTCCTGCTCGATCCGTCCGAGGAGCGGACGCGGGGCGCGCGACGCGCAGCGGCGCGCCCCGCGCTGCTCCGGGGCTGTCGTCATTCAGGAACCCCCGATCCCTACTCAGGGGGGTTCCAGTAGCCAGGGAGTGGGATGAACGCTTCAGGCGAGCCACTCCGCTGGTCGAAGTGACCTCCGGAGGTTCCATGGCGGCCGTTCGGAGACTTCGCGATCTCGCCCGCGCCGGGCTCGTCGTCGTAACGGTGGTTCTTGCACCAAGCGTCTCGCCTGGGGATGGCACTGCGCTCGATGAGCCGTTGATGCCATTCTCGACGTATCTCGGCGGGAGCTATCGGGACCACGCTGACGCCGTTGCGATCGGACCGGACGGAGTGGTGTGGGTGGCGGCGACCACGTCATCGAGCAACTTCCCCGGCAGTCCCAAGAACTCGTCGATCAACTACGACGAAGACGTCGTCGTGGTGCGAATCGACCCCGCCACGCACACGGTGCTGTCGACCATTCGACTCGGTGGACTCGGCGGCGAATCGGTAGCCGGTCTGGCGATCGACGCCGGTGGAAACGCCTACGTTGCGGGCAAGACGTCGTCGGTCGATTTTCCACTCACAGGCGGACGGTTCGGCAGCACGCCATACGGCAGCGTCGCCTTCTACGTCGCGCGCGTGCTCCCGGATGGATCCGGGTTCGCTTGGGCGTACGTGTTCGGCGGTTCGTCTGCGTACGACAGCATCGCCGGGATCTGCGTAACCGCAGACGGCGATCCGGTCGTAGCCGGACAGACGTACTCCGCCGACTTCCCGCTCGTTTCGCCTCTCGTTGCCGCATTCGGGGGCGGCGAGTCCGACGCGTTCGTCGTCCGCCTCCGAGCCG
>JANNHP010000223.1:0-2749 GCA_031404455.1 Planctomycetia bacterium
GTTCACGGCCGTCGAGTTGCCCATGACCTGCGCGCAGACCATCGTCATCGCCTCGCACTGCGTCGGGTTCACCTTGCCCGGCATGATCGAACTGCCCGGCTCGTTCTCCGGGATCTTCAGCTCGCCGATGCCGCAGCGCGGTCCGGACGAGAGCCAGCGGATGTCGTTCGCGATCTTGTTCAGCGCCGCGGCGGCCGAGGTGATGGCGCCCATCAGCGCGACGAGCGCCTCGTGTCCAGCGAGCGCAGCGAACTTGTTCGGCGCGCTCTTGAACGGCAGACCGGTCAGTTCCTCGATCTTGGCGGCCACGCGGACCGCGAACTCGGGATGCGCGTTGAGGCCGGTGCCGACGGCCGTGCCGCCGAGGGCGAGGTCGTAGACGGCGGGCAGCGCCTTCCTGATCGCGCCGCTCGCGATCTCGATCTGCGCGACCCAGCCCGAGAACTCCTGCCCGAGCGTCAGCGGCGTGGCGTCCTGGAGGTGCGTGCGGCCGATCTTCACGATGGCCCCGAAGGTCCTCGCCTTCCCGTCGAGCACGTCGCGGATGCGGACGAGTGCCGCGAGGAGTCGCTTCGCCTCCTCCGCCGCGGCGACGTGCATCACCGTGGGGAAGACGTCGTTCGACGACTGCCCGCGGTTGACGTCGTCGTTCGGGTGGACGGGCTTCTTCGAGCCCATCGCACCGCCCGCCATCTCGATGGCGCGGTTGCTGATGACCTCGTTCGCGTTCATGTTCGTCTGCGTGCCGCTGCCCGTCTGCCAGACGACGAGAGGGAAGTGGTCGTCGAGCTTGCCCTCGATGACCTCGTCGGCGGCGCGCACGATGAGCGGCGCGACCGCCGGGTCCTTGAACTGCTTCAGGTCCACGTTGACGAGCGCCGCGGCCTTCTTCACGATCCCGAGCGCGCGGATCGTCGGTCGCGTGAACCGGTCGCCCGCGATCTTGAAGTTCTGGAGCGACCGCTGCGTCTGGGCGCCCCAGTAGCGGTCGGCCGCGACCTCGATCTTCCCCATGCTGTCGGATTCGGTGCGCGTGGCGGTCACGTGAGCCTCCTGTCGTGCGGCGAAGCGCGATGGTCTCCGATGCGCGGGCGCCTCGGCAGGACTTCCGTCACTCTCGGCTGGTGGGGGCAGTGGGGAACGATCCCACGACCCGCTGATTAAAAGTCAGCTGCTCTACCACTGAGCTATGTCCCCAGTCGGCCGGGAAGCGCGGCAGTCTATCCAGCGGGCGGAGGAACCTCCGCGTCCGCGGCGGGCCGCGCTCGCAGCACGATGGCGCCGACGATTGCGATGCCCATGACGATCGCGGCGAACCAGTAAGGACGCTCCGGCGTTGCCGCCTCGGTCAGGTCGGGCGCCGGATGGCGGATGCCCATCAAGCTCATGCCGACGAACGGCCCCAGGATCCTCGCGAGCGCCAGTCCCGACTGGCCGATACCGAGCACCTCGCCTTGCAGGCTCGCAGGAGTGCGACGAGAGAGAACGCTCGAGAGCGACGGCGTCAGCATCGAGAACCCGAGTACGGCGACAGCCAAGACCGCAAGCGCCTGGTTGGCGCTCGTGACCAGCGCGACGCCGCAGAGTCCCGCAGCGAGGACCGCGGTTCCCGCCACGATGAAGTTCAGTTCGCCGACGCGCGGCATCTGTCGCCGCACCACCGCGCCCTGGAACACGAGCAAGCAGATCCCGACGTAAGAGAACAGAAAGCCGTTGTGCGTCGGGTCGTAGTCCCACTTCACTTTCGTCAGGAGCGACAGCGTGCCCTCGAAGTTCGCGAATGCGAACGTGGCGATGCACTGGAGAGCGATGACGAGCGGCAATGTCGGCGTCGCGAGAGCGTGACGGACGCCGTCACCTCCGAAGAGCCCGCCGCGGTGCGACGAGGCGCGGCGCTCCGGCTCCGGGAGTGACCGCCAGGCGAAGATGAACGCAAAGAGCGACAGGCCCGACGCGATCAGGCCAGGGGCGGCCGAGCCGAGATTGTCGTGCGCAAGTCCGCCAATCGTCGGGCCGATCGCAAAGCCGAGTCCGAATGCGGCGCCGATGACCGCCATGCCCTTCCCACGGTTCGCTTGCGTGGTCACGTCGGCGATGTACGCCTGCGCGGTTCCGATCGTCGCGCCGAACACACCGGCCGCGATGCGAGAGATGAACAGCAGCGTCAGCGAGTCTGCGATGCCGAAGAGCCCGTACGACAGGACCGATCCCGCGAGACCCACCATCAGCACCGGCCGGCGCCCGATGCGGTCCGACAGACGCCCCCACATGGGCATGAAGATGAGCTGCATCAACGAGAACGAAGCCTGCAGCAGCCCCGTCGTCGCTCCGGACGCCTGATACTGCTGCGCGTATCTCGGCAGGAGAGGCAGGACGAGACCGAACCCGATGAGGTCGATGACGACCACGAGGAAGAGCACGACCAGAGGAGACTTCTTCAATGCGTCCTCACTTGCCGCGCACGCGGTAGATGACCCATTCGTCGGAGGCGAACAGTGTCTCCGTGGCGTCCCCGGCGACACGCTTCATCGCCCGCTCGCCCCTGCCCGGATCGACGACGACGATCCAGTCCTCGCCCGCCGCGCGCCGCGCTGCGAACTCCGCGTCGAGCGTCGCCGCTGCGTGGCCGGTCGTCACCGTGCCAGGATCGGTGAGGTAGCGCAGCCGGCCGTCGAACTGGAACTGCAGGCCCCACATGTTGTCGCCGGAGAGGAGCGCGACGGGGAGCCGCCCCGACGGTTCGAGGAGC
>JANNHP010000224.1:0-3929 GCA_031404455.1 Planctomycetia bacterium
GAGGCGCTGGAGTTCATCGAGGGCGACGAACTCGTCGAGGTGACGCCGAAGTCGGTGCGCCTGCGCAAGCGCGCGCTCGACCACAACCAGCGCAAGCGCGACGAGCGCTCGGCCGACTGAACGGCGAGGCGCCGTTCGATCGGTCAACGACTCAGACCGAGAGAGCGGTAAGAACGTACCCGACCACGTCTTACCGCTACTTCTCCTCCGACATCACCGCCGGCAGCGCCCGAAGCGCCGCGCGCGCGGCGTCGCGCTTGTCCGCCGGAAGCTCCGCGACGACGTCGTCGATCGAGACCTCCCAGAGCGACCACGCCTGGACGAAGTGGTTGCCGGGGACCATGGGGTTCGGACCGTCCTCCTCGCGCGTGGCCTGCGCGAGGAGCTTCGCGTTCTTGTTCGCGATCTTCGTGACGCGCTTCGCCTCGTCGGCGCCGACGATCGGCGCGAGCGTCTCGCCGACGCGCTGGTCAAACGCATCGTACGGCCACGCCTTCGACGTCGCGATGTCGCGCAGGTTCGACGCGCTCTCGCCGACGACGCGGAGGTAGCCGTCGCGGGGCGGAGGGTTCTTCACCCACTCGGGCTCGGCGGCGAGCGGCGTCCAAGCCTTCGAGCCGACGGGCTCCTCGACGAAGTACGAGGCCGGGCCGCCCACTGGCGCTGGCGTTGGCGTTGGCGACGGCGCGGTCGCCGGGCCGCAGCAGGCGGCGAGCGACATCAGGAGGACGAGTGCGGACGCGGAGAAGCGGGCGTTCATGGGCGGAGTCCTCCAAGGCCGACGACGACACGGTAGATGCCCGCCGGTCCGATCGGTTCCCGGCATTTTCGTTACGACACCGGTACGAGCCGCGCGCGGCGGCGGCGGGACGATGGCGACATGTCCGAGCCCCTGGACCGAGCGCGGCGCGTCGTCGCGACGGGTGCTTGCGTGCTGGCGCTCGTGATCGGGACGCTCGGCGCGGCGGCGTGGCGTCTCGTCGAGACGGAGACGGCGGACGCGGCGGTGCGGGGGAAGAGTGCGGCGCAGATGGCGGCGGACGACCTGCTGCGCGAACTGGCGGCTCGGGTGTCGTCCGATGGGAAGTCCGCGATCGTGCTGTCCCTCAGCGGCGAACTGATCCACCCCGAGCCGCCGCGCCGATTCCGACCGATGCCGCCGCTCGCGGATGCCGAAAGCGCGTTCTACATCCGCGAGTCGGAGTCCTGGAGCGGAGAGCTGCGACGTGCGGCTCTCCGGCGCGCAGTCCGTTCCGACGATGCCGCAACTCGCTACGCGGCAGCGGCGGCGGGCGTGCGACAGGAGCTTCGCGACGGCTCCGGAGAGGCGTGGACGTGGAACGAGCCCGATTCGCTGTTCGACAGGGACACGGACCTGGGCGCGACACGTGACGGGGTCCTGCTGCGACTCGTCCGTCCGCATCGCTTCGAGTCGACCTTCGGCGGCGCCTCGTTCGGGAACTTCGATGCGTCCGCCGGGCTCGCGGTCCTGGGCAGTGAGGACGACGAACTGGCGGCGTCGATGCTGGTGGCCGCCAATCCGGACGGCGCCCAGCTCGTTCGACAGCGGCATGCGGAGTTGGCGGAGATCGCCACGCTGCGTGCGGCGTTCCGCGCCGGGTTCGATGGCGACGCGGACACCAGGGTCGCGATGTTGAGCGACGGCGGCGCGATGGCTGCACGGCGAAGCGAAGAGCGTTGGTTCCTCGTCCGGGTGGACGCGTCCGCGGTCGCGGACACCACCCGCCGCATCCTCGCCCCGCGCGCGATGCGCCTCGTCCGCGCCGACGCGACGACGCTCCCCGCGGCGGTTCCGTTCCCCGGCGACGGCGGCTGGGCCATCGCCGCGTCCTTCGCCGAGTCTGAGTCCCGCTCCCGCTCGACGCTGCTTCTCGCGGGCCTCGGCGTCGCCGCACTCGCCTCCATCGCCGCGTTCGCGGCCTTCGCCCGTTCCGTCCGGCGCGACGCGCGGCTCGCGACGCTGCGGACGGAGTTCGTCGCGACGGTGAGCCACGAACTCCGGACGCCGGTCGCCGTCGTGCGGACGTCGGCGGAAACGCTCGCCGCGGGCCGCGCGACGAACGACGCGGATCGCCAGACGCTGACGACCGCGATCGTCCGCGAGTCCGAGCGCCTCTCGACGCTCGTCGGCAACGTCCTCGACTTCGCGCGGATGGAGGCCGGGAAACGTGCGTACGAACTGCGCGAGACGGACGTCGCGTCGCTGCTGCGCGACGTCGCCGCGCGGCATCCCGGCGTCACGTGCGAGCTCGCCGCCGACGTCCCGCCGCTCCGCTGCGACGCCGACGCGATCGCGGGCGCCGTCGGCAACCTGCTCGACAACGCGCGGAAGTTCGGCGCGGCCAGCGCGACCGTGACGCTGCGCGCGGTCCTGCGCGGCGACGAAGTCGTCATCGAGGTCGAAGACCACGGCATCGGCGTTCCCGACGCCGAGAAGCCGCACGTCTTCGAGCGCTTCTTCCGCGGCGCGGATGCGAAGGTCAAGGAGACGCGCGGTGCAGGCATCGGGCTCGCGCTCGTGCAGCACGCGGCGCGGGCCCACGGCGGTCGTGTCGAGATCGCCGACACGCCGGGCGGGGGAGCGACGTTCCGGATCGCGCTGCCACTCGCGCAGAATGGGGACCGATGACCAAGCGGGTGCTGGTTGTGGAGGACGAGGCGGATCTCGCGCTCGGCCTCAGGCTCAACCTCGAGGCCGAGGGCTTCGAGGTGGACGTCGCGGGCGACGGCGACGTCGCGTTGCGGCGGACGCGCGAGGCGCGATACGACCTCGTCCTCCTCGATCTGCGCCTTCCGAAGCTCGACGGCACAGACGTCCTCCGCGCGATGCGCGCCGCGGGCGACCGGACGGCCGTCATCTGCCTCACCGCGCGCGCCGAGGAACGCGACCGCGTGCTCGGACTCGACCTCGGCGCCGACGACTACGTGACGAAGCCGTTCTCCGTCGCCGAACTGATGGCCCGCGTCCGCGCCGTGCTGCGCCGCGAGGCGCCCGGCCACGGCGACGCGATCGACCTCGGCGGCGTGCGCGTGCTCCTCGACGACCGCGCGGCGATCGTCGCGGGGCGCCGCGTGGACCTGACCGGGACCGAGACCGCGATCCTGCGGCATCTCGGCGCGCGCCTCGACCACGTCGTCGCGCGCGACGCGCTGCTGCGCGAACTCTGGGGCGTGGACGACGCGGCGTCCACTCGGACGCTCGACAACCACGTCGCGCGCATCCGCCGGAAGATCGGCGCCGCGTGCCTCGAGACCGTCCACGGCGAGGGGTACCGGCTCGTCCGGCGGGTGTGAGGGGACCGGCGCAACCGTCCCCCGGACGGTTGCGTACGGCCCCGGTCCATTGGTACGACTCCGGGACGAGGATCCGCGCGCGGTTCGCGTCCAATGAACGCGTCGAGGAGGTGAACGATGCGACGGACGACGACGGCGGTTCTCGTGGCGATGGCGCTCGGCGGCGCGGCGGCGCCGGCGCGCGCGCAGGACGAGGGGAAGACGGGAGTCGCGACCGCGGACGCGGCGGAGGAGGCGTTCCTCAAGGCGTACTTCCGCGAGAAGGAACTGAAGGACGCCGCGGGCGCCGAGAAGCTCTATGCGGCGCTCGCCGAGACGAAGCCCGCGTCGCGCGAGGTGCTCGCGCGGACGCTGCTCGGCCGCGCGCGCTGCTTCCGCTCGCTCGGCCGCGCGGACGACGCGGCGCCGCTCTTCGCCCGCGTGAAGGCGGAGTTCGCGGACGTCCCCGGCGTCGCCGCTGAAGCCGACGCGCTCGCGAACGCGGGCGCGGCGAAGCGGCGAACGATCGACGACATGGTCGATGAGGCAATCCGCCAGGAGGAGTGGCACGGGAACTCCGGGCTCCTCCGGTGGCAGGTCGGCGTCGTGGAACTCGGCGACCAGGCGGTGCCCGC
>JANNHP010000225.1:0-1986 GCA_031404455.1 Planctomycetia bacterium
TCGCTGCGCGGATGGTTCGGCGCGGTCACGCGAAGTCGCGCGCGGCGGATCGGACGGACGGACTCGCGGCGCGAGGCGCGTGAGTCCGTCGTCGCGCGACGCGAGGCGACGCCGTCGGCCGCGGAACTCGCCGAACTCGCCGACACGCACCGGCGCGTCGTCGAGGCCGTCGTCGACCTCGACGAGCCGTACCGCGAGACGGTCCTGCTCCGCTACTTCGAGGGACTCTCGATCGACGACGTCGCCGCGCGCACGTCGTCTCCCGTCGAGACGACGCGGTCGCGCATCAAGCGCGGCGTCGCGAAACTGCGCGAACGGCTGGAGCGCGAGTTCGGCACGCGCGGACGTCCGTGGCATCTCGCGCTCGCGCCGCTGATCGGGGGAACGAGGGAAACGACGGTCGGCACCGGCCTCGGCGCCGCGGCGGGGGGAGGCGTGCTCATGGCATTGACGACGAAGACGGTGGCCGCGGTCGCGGCGGTGCTGCTGCTCGCTGGAGTCGGCGCGGTCGTCGTGCCGAATTGGACGGCGGACGACCGGAACGTCGCCGCTGCGCCGGAACCGGCGCTCGTCCCTCCGCCCGCGCCGAGGCCCGCAACGGCGGACGCGAAGCCGGCCGCGCCACCGCGTGCGCCGCGTCAGCGTGCCGCGGAGACGCCCGCCGCCGCTGTGCCCGAGGACGAGAAGCCCCGCGCCGAGGCGGAGACGGCGGCGCAGAAACTCGCGCGCATCAAGCTGACGGTGGACTGGAAGGAGACGCGGCTCCAGGACGCGCTCGTCGATCTCACCGAGAAGACAGGCGTGAGCATCGTCATCGCGGCGGAGGTGTACGACCCCAGTGTGATGGCGCAATCCGAGCACGCGATCGAGTCACTGCGCCTCGACACCGAGGTCGCGGCGCAGCAGGTGCTGGGCCTCGTCACGGGACTGAAGGGACTGGCCTACTGGATCGAGGAACCCCGTGTCGTGATCGTGCCGATCGGCGTCACTCGCGACCGGTCGAAGGCCGTGATCGTGCCGCAGCGGACTGCGAAGCCGCTCCCGCTGACGGTGATCGGCCGCGTGCTCGACGCGAACGGCGTCGTCGTCCCGGGCGCGCGCGTCGTCCGCCGCAAGCGCGGCACGTCGATCGAACCGGAGGACTCCGCGGCGACGACCGACGTCGCCGGGCGCTACGAGCTGAAGCTCTGGAAGCCGTACGGCTCGCTGGAGGCGCGCGCGGAGGGACAGGTGCCGTCCTTCTCGATCTCGGTCGATGGTCAGCCCGGCGCGCAGACGACGATCGACCTCGCGACGCGCGGTGCGGGCGGGACGGTGGTCGTCCGGCTGACCGGGGACGCGGAGGCGCTGCCCAACGTGTTCGTCAGCGTGGGCTCGCGGCAGGACGCGGAGACGACCCTCCCGGACGGCCGCAAGGCGGTTCAGTGCGCGCGACAGCGCGTCTGGCCGGGGCACGGCACCGTCACGTTCGGCGGGATCGTCCCGGGGACGACGACCGTCTCCCTGCACCACAACGACTACGAGCCCGTCTCCAAGCCGGTCGAGGTCGTCGCGGGCGGGACCGTCGAGGTCGAACTGAAACTCGTCAAGAGGGCGCCGGTCGAGGACACGCTCGCGAAGACACGCATCTCGTTCAACTTCCGGGACGCCGGAGCCGGCGAGGTCGTGAAGTTCCTGAACGACGCGAAGGGCCTCTCGATCGTGATCGATCCCGCGTTCGCGAAGACGCTCCAGGAGAAGCGGATCACCCTCGCCGTCGACGACCGCCCGCTCGACGAGACGCTCCACGCCCTCTGCCGCGAGATCGGCGGCGCGACGTACGACGTCAAGGGACCGGTCGTGTTCATCCGGGCGGAGAAGAAGTGACGGATTCGGACGGCGAACGACCCGGCTGAAGCCGGGACTACAAACCAACGAGCGCACTCGCGATGCCCATGCCCCGGTTCGTAGTCCCGGCGTAAGCCCGGTCGTTTGAACCCCCGCACC
>JANNHP010000226.1:0-5887 GCA_031404455.1 Planctomycetia bacterium
CGCTCTCCTGCGACCCGAAGCTCCTCATTGCCGATGAGCCGACGACCGCGCTCGACGTCACCATCCAGGCCCAGATCCTCACGCTCATCCGCGAGTTGAAGGACCAGTTCGGCATGTCGGTGCTGCTCATCACGCACGACCTCGGCGTCGTGGCCCAGACGGCGCAGCACGTGAATGTGATGTACGCGGGCAAGGTCGTGGAGCGCGGCGCCACGCGCGAGCTCTTCAAGAACCCGCGCCACCCGTACACGGTCGGCCTCTTCCGCTCCATCCCGAAGCTCGGGCAGAAGCTCAAGCGGCTCGACGTGATCCCGGGCGTCGTGCCCTCCGCGCTCGAGTTCCCGAGCGGGTGCCGGTTCAGGAACCGCTGTCCGTTCGCGACCGACCGCTGCCTCGCCGAGGAGCCGCTGCTGCGCGAGATCGGCGCAGGCGCGGAGTCGCACCAGGTGGCCTGCCATTACGCCGAGGACGTGACGCTCGCCGAGTGGCACCGACGGGCGAGTGCGCTCGACTCGAAGGGTGCCGCATGACCGCGTGGATTGCGATGACGACGAGGTGCGCGGTATGACCGCGCCGGCCACCCACAGCGGACGCAAGCCCGCGGACACGACGAAAGTCGTCCTCTCCGTCACGGACCTGAAGAAGTGGTTCCCGATCAAGAAGGGCCTCTTCTCGAAGGTCGTCGGGCAGGTGAAGGCGGTCGACGGCGTCACGTTCGACCTCCACAAGGGCGAGACGCTCGGCCTCGTGGGCGAATCGGGCTGCGGCAAGACGACGGTCGGCCGCACGCTGCTCCGCCTCCTCGACCCCGTGACGGCGGGCAGCGCGACCTTCGACGGCGTGGACCTCCTCGCGCTCCACGGCGCCGAGCTGCGCGCCATGCGCCGCCGCATGCAGATCATCTTCCAGGACCCCTACAGCTCGCTGAACCCGCGCATGACGGTCGAGTCGATCGTCGGCGAGGCGCTCACGGTCCACGGCATCGTGAAGAACACGAAGGAGCGGCGCGAGCGCGTCCAGGAGCTCCTGAAGAAGGTCGGACTCGACCCGATTCGCCACATCACCCGCTACCCGCACGAGTTCTCGGGCGGTCAGCGGCAGCGCATCGGCGTCGCGCGCGCCATCGCGCTCGAGCCGGACCTCATCGTGTGCGACGAGGCGGTCAGCGCGCTCGACGTGTCGATCCAGGCGCAGATCATCAACCTCCTGCAGCAGCTCCAGGAGGAGATGAACATCAGTTATCTCTTCATCGCGCACGGTCTCGCGGTCGTCGAGCACATCAGCCACCGCGTCGCGGTGATGTACCTCGGGCGCATCGCCGAGATCGCGCCGGGCGAGTCGATTTACGAGAACCCCGTCCACCCGTACACGAAGGCTCTGCTCTCCGCGATCCCGAACCCCGACCCGGACGTGAAGCTCCACCCGGAGTTCCTGCCCGGCGAGGTGCCGACGCCGATCAACCCGCCCGCGGGATGCCGCTTCCACCCGCGCTGCAAGTACGCCGTGCCCGGACGCTGCGACCAGCGCGCGATCCCGATCCCCGTCTACGAGGTCGGCCCGGGGCACCAGGTGGCCTGCATCCTGGGAGAGAAGGTTCCCGGCGCGAAGGTCGTCGGCGAGCAGTTGGGCGATTAGCGTCCAGACGGCGGCGAGACGCTGCCGTCCGTCAACGAGGTGACCATGCGCCCGATCGTCACGGCACTCCTCCTCGCGGCCCTCGCCGCTCCGCTCCTCGCCGGCTCGGGAGACTTCCCCACGGAAGGCGAGGACCTGAAGCAGATCGACTGGACGAAGCTCTATCCCTCGGGCGACGGCTGGAAAAAGACCGAGCAGGTCTTCGTGTGGAACAACGAGGCCGAGCCCGAGACGCTCGATCCGGCGCTGATGACCGGCACGACCGAGCACAACCTGGCGCTCTGCCTCTTCGAGGGGCTGACGACGCACCACCCCGCGACGCTCCAGCCGCTCCCCGGCGCGGCCGAGTGGTGGGAGATCGGCGGCGGCGGCCTCGTCTACACGTTCCACCTCCGCAAGGACGGGAAGTGGAGCAACGGCGACCCGGTCACCGCGGAGGACTTCCGCTGGTCCTGGCAGCGCGCGCTGACTCCGTCCACGGGCTCGAAGTACGCCGAGATGTTCTTCCCGATCAAGGGGGCGCAACGGTTCTTCGAGTGGCATCCGGCCGAGCCCGCCTTCCCGGCGCGGGGCGACGAACCCGCGGTCGCGGCGAAGCCCGCGTACGACGACGGGCCGCGACCGTCGTGGAAGGACGTCGGCGTGGAGGTGGTCGATCCGCTGACGCTGCGCGTCACGCTGCGAGCGCCGACCGCGTACTTCCTCGAACTCGCCGCATTCGAGACGCTGATGCCCGTCCACCGCGCGACGGTCGAGAAGCACGGCGACAAGTGGACGTCGGCCCGAACGCTCGTCGGCAACGGGCCGTTCGCGCTCGACGTCTGGAAGCCGCGCGACCGGATCGAGATGGTGCCGAACCCGAGCTGGTGGAACCGCAAGATGATCCGTCTCGCGCGCGTCGTCGTCCGCGCGATCGACGACCAGAACACGTCGCTCTCGGAGTACCTCTCGGGCGGCGTCGACTGGATCCGGTCGATCCCGGCGCGCCGCATCGACGAGGCGCAGGTGCATCCCGACTACTACGTGTCGCCGTACCTCGGCTCGTACTTCTTCCGTTTCAACATCACGAGGAAGCCCTTCGACGACGTGCGCGTCCGCAAGGCGTTCACGATGGCGATCGACAAGAAGGACATCTGCGAGCGCGTGCTGAAGGCCGGCCAGATCCCGGCGTCCGGCGTCGTGGCGCTCGGCATCCACGGCTACCCCGAGCTGAAGGGCCTGACGTACGAACCGGTCAAGGCGCGCGCACTCCTCGCCGAGGCCGGCTTCCCCGAGGGCAAGGGACTGCCCGAGGTCGAGGTCCTCTACAACACGCAGGAGAGCCACAAGGCCGTCTGCGAGTCGATGGTGGACATGTGGAAGACGAACCTCGGCGTGAAGGTGCAGCTCAAGAACTGCGAGTGGCAGGTCTATCTGAAGGACACGCACGAGATGCAGTACCAGGTGGCGCGCGCCGGCTGGATCGGGGACTACGCCGACCCGAACACGTTCCTCGACATGTGGGTCACCGACCGCGGCAACAACAACACCGGCTGGTCGAGCAAGAAGTACGACGCGCTGATCGAGCAGGCGGCGATGGAGCCCGATCACGCGAAGCGCTTCGCCATCTTCCAGGAGGCCGAGCGCATGGTCTGCGTCGAGGACCTTCCGATCCTGCCGCTCTACTACTACGTCAACCAGGGCATGCTCCGGCCGCGGGTGAAGGGCTGGTTCGAGAACGTCCGCGACCTCCACCCGCTCCAGTACGTCTGCCTCGACGGTCCGCCCGGCTCGGGGAAGTAGCGCGTGGGACGCTACGTCCTCAGGCGTCTCGTCTGGATGCCGCTCGTCCTGCTGATTCTCGTCACGGTCAGCTTCATCCTGATCCGGATCGCGCCCGGCGGTCCGTTCTCCTCCGAGCGCCAGGCGTCGCCCGAGGTGATCGCGAACCTCAACGCGAAGTACGGGCTCGACGCGCACCCGGTCGTGCAGTACGGCCGCTACATCGGCGGACTCGTGCAGGGCGACCTCGGCCCGTCGTTCAAGTTCAAGGACCGGGACGTCAACCAGATCCTCGCCACCGGCATCGGTCCGACCGCGGTGCTCGGCGGTCTCGCCACGATCCTCGCCCTCGCGATCGGGCTGACGGCGGGGACGATCGGCGCCGTCAGGCAGAACAGCGTCTTCGACTACGCGAGCATGTCCGTGGCGACGTTCGGCATGAGCGTCCCGAACTTCGTGACGGGGCCGCTGCTCGTCCTGGCGTTCTCGCTGACGTGGAAGTGGCTGCCCGTGACGGGCTTCTCCACGGACTTCTCCTGGCTGCCGTTCCTCGCGATCGTCGGGCTCTTCGCGGCGTGGCGCGTGGCCGAGTGGGTGAAGCTCGGACCGGGACGGATCCGGATGGGCCGCGAGATCGGCGCCGCCTGGCTCGCTGCGCTCCTGCTCGCGACGACGGCCGCGCTGACGCTTCTCGTGAAGAACCCCTCGCTCATCCTGCCCTCGGTCACGCTCGCCCTGCCGTTCGCGAGCCGCATCGCGCGGCTCATGCGCGCCGGGATGCTCGAGGTCGTGAACCAGGACTACGTGCGGACCGCGCGCGCCAAGGGACTCGCCGAGACGACCGTCGTCTTGCGGCACGCGCTGAAGGGCGGCATCCTGCCGGTCGTCAGCTACCTCGGTCCCGCGGTCGCCGGTGTCCTGACGGGCAGCCTGGTCGTGGAGAAGATCTTCAACATCCCGGGGATCGGCCGCGAGTTCGTGGAGGCAGCACTCTCCCGCGACTACTTCCTCGTCCTCGGCGTCGTCGTGCTCGACGGCGCCCTGCTCGTCGGGTTCAACCTGATCGTCGACGTCGCGTACGGCTTCCTCGATCCGCGGATCCGGTTCGACTGATGGACCCACCGAAGGACCCATCGGCCACCGATCGCCACGTGTCGCGCAGCCCCTGGGCCGAGGCGTGGAAGCGCCTGCGCAGGAATCGCATGGCGATGATCGGCCTCGTCGTCGTCGCCGCCGTGTCGATGTCGGCGATCCTCGCGCCGGCGATCGTGCCGTTCGATCCGCGTGCGATGGAACGCTGGGCGGGCGCACTGCCGCCGGGCGCGCGCCACGCCGAGCTCAGGAACGAGATGGCCGTGAAGCTGGGCGAGCGCCCCCGCGAAGCCGAGCTTCCCGAGCACGTGGCGGAGGCGCTCGGCGACGGGAGGGAGCACGCGTGGCGCGTGGAGATCCAGGAGGAGCGGACGGCGCTGCTGCGGATCACCATGGACGGCGCGGCCATCCAGCAGATCGGCGAGGGCGGACGGCGTCACACGTCGATCGACCTCGAACCCGGCGAGTTGCTGCGTCTGAAGGACGGCGGCGCCGTGCTCGCGGCGAGACGGATCGAGAACGGGGGGACGCTGCCGGAACCCGCGCCGAGGAAGGACGGCCGGTACGTCGTCCTGGTGGAGCGCGTCACGCGCGCCGCCGACTCGCGGCGCACCGTCGAGATCGCGTTCGCCGGCGACGGCACCGTCCGCTCGATGACCGGCGGCGGCGAGGCGGTCGGCGGCGAACTGCGCATGCGCGCCGAGGACGTGATCGACGCGTCGTTCGACGGAGTCCACGTCGAGCACACGCATCCGCTCGGGACCGACCAGGAGGGCCGCGACGTGCTGTCGCGCGTCATCTACGGCGGACGGATCAGCATGCTCGTGGGACTCGTCGCGACGGTCGTGGCGCTCGTCGTCGGCGTGCTCTACGGCGCCGTCGCGGGCTACGCCGGCGGCCGGGTGGACGCGATCATGATGCGCGTCGTGGACGTGCTCTACGCGCTGCCGTACATCTTCCTCGTGATCGTGCTCCTCGTGGCGTTCGAACGCAGTCTGATCATGCTCTTCATCGCCCTCGGACTCGTGCAGTGGCTCACGCCGTCGCGGATCGTGCGCGGGCAGGTGCTGTCGCTGAAGCGCCGGGAGTTCGTCGACGCCGCGCGCACGCTCGGTGCCGGCGACTGGCAGATCCTCACGCGGCACCTGATCCCGAACACGATGGGCGTCGTGGTCGTGTTCGCGACGCTCACCGTGCCGGCCGTGATCATGGAGGAGTCGTTCCTCTCGTTCATCGGACTCACCGTGCGGTACGCGGGCGAGCCGCTCGACAGTTGGGGAGCTCTCGTCGAGTACGGGCGCAACGCGCTCGGCGGCGACGGCGAACGCTGGTGGCTGCTCGTGTGCCCGGCAGCCGCGATGAGCATCACGCTGTTCTCGATGAACTTCCTCGGCGACGG
>JANNHP010000227.1:0-2337 GCA_031404455.1 Planctomycetia bacterium
GATCGCGGGCGCGTCGCAGACGCCGCACGTGGACGTCTCCCGCCGCGGATCGACGGGGCGCATCGTGCTCTGCGCCCTCGTCGCGCTCGTGCTGAACGTGTTCGCCGACAAGGTGTTCGTCGTCGCCGTCGACAACGTCACGTACCCGCTGCTGACCGAGTGGTTCCGCGCGCAGCTCCCGCTCGTCAACGCGGTGCTCGGCGTCGCCGTCGTCTCCGACGCGCTCTACCTCTGGCACGGCGAGACCCGCGCGACGCTCGCCGCCGACGCCCTGCACGGCCTCGCGGGCCTCGTCTGCATGCTGATGCTCCTGCGCGGCGACGCCCTCCTCGCGCTCCCCGCCATCGAGGTGTTCGCCGGCATCCACGGCCCGCTGAACGAGTTCCTCGCGAGCCTCGCCGAGCTCTTCGTCGGGTTCCTGGCGCTGGTGCTCGCGGTGAAGACGGTTCGGCGGCTCATCCGGGTGGCGCAGATCTGAGCGGATTTCGAGCGACCGATGCGGCCGCTCGAAATCCGTTATCGCGAGAGAGCGTCGGTACCGGCTGCGACCCGCTTTCGCCGCGTTCTCCCCACTGCTATTCGACCTCGACGCGCACGAACTCACGCTCGCTCGATTTGTGGTGAGGGGACGGTCCCAAAGGATCAAAGTTCTCCGAGTGCACTACCGAGCATCGCCGCGTACCGCGTACCGCGAACTTTGAACTTTGGGGACCGTCCCCGCGCAACTGCGTGCTAGGCGCGGCGTATCCGGAAGAACAGGAGCTTGCCCAACGACCCGCTCTCATCGCTCTCTGCGCTTCGGGGATCGCCGGCACTCGTGGGCTAAGCGAACCTGAGTCGCACGAACCCCCGCTTGCCGACCTTGAGGACCGAGCCGGACCGCCTCACCGTCAAGTGCCCAGGGCTCGGGCCAGCAGACTCCGGTGCGAGTGCAATCGCTGGATCGGTCACCCGCACGCCGTCGAGCTCGACTGCGCCCTGTTGCATCAGCGTTCGCGCCTTCCCGCGACTGTCCGCCATGCCGCATGCAACCATCATGTCGATCAGTCTCGAAGGGTACGTGACCTCCGCCGCGACGCCAGGCGTCACCACGAAACTCGGGTTCACGTAGTACTCCAGCATCTCCTCAGGGACCTCCCTCTGCGAGAACACCCTCCTGAACGATTCCGCGGCCGCCTCGGCCGCGGAATCGTCGTGGTACCGCCGCACGATCGCCTTGCCGAGCTCCTCCTTCGCGAGGCGCGGATGCGTCTTCGACGCGTCGCAGAGTTCGGCGACGCGCTCGGCCGGGAGATCCGTGAAGTACGTGAGCCAGTCGGGCATCAGTGCGTCGGGGATCGACATCGCCTTGCCGAACTGCTGGTCCGCGCTCTCCGTGACGCCGACGTAGTTCCCCGCCGACTTCGACATCTTCTTCGCGCCGTCGGTGCCCGCGACGAGCGGATTGATGATCAGCGCCTGCGGGTCCTGGCCCTCAGCGCGCTGCAGGTCGCGGCCGACGAGCAGGTTGAAGCGCTGGTCGGAGCCGCCGAGTTCGACGTCGGCCTTCACGATCACCGAGTCCCATCCCTGCATCAGCGGGTAGAGGAACTCGTGGAGCGAGATCGGCGCCTCCTCCTGGAAGCGCTTCTCGAAGTCGTCGCGCTCGAGCATCTGCGACACCGTCATCCGCCCGAGCAGTTTCAGCACGTCCATGAAGCTCATGGGAGAGAGCCACTCGGAGTTGCGCCGGATCTCGAGCCGCTCGGGAAGGAGGATCTTTCCCACCTGGTCGAGGTACGTCTGCGCGTACGCGTCCACCTGCTGCGCCGTGAGCATCGGCCGAAGCGAGTTGCGTCCCGACGGGTCGCCGACCTGCGCCGTGTAGTCGCCGATGATGAGCACCGCGACGTGCCCCATCT
This sequence comes from Planctomycetia bacterium, assembly GCA_031404455.1. Classification (GTDB taxonomy): domain Bacteria; phylum Planctomycetota; class JAJSAM01; order JAJSAM01; family JAJVHW01; genus JANNHP01. The sequence goes on from JANNHP010000227.1 coordinate 1,902, forward strand.
CCTGGAACGTGCGCAGCTTCCAGAGCGGCACCGCGTTACCGAGCGTGACGTCGGGCGCCGTCGGATCGACGCCGAGCTTGACGCGCAGCGGACGGCCCTTCGCGAGACTCTTCTCGACCTTCCTGCGCATCTCGTCCGCCGGGAAGACCTCGGCGGTCTTCTCGGAGATGCGGCGCATCTGCTCGTCGGCGGTGATGTCCGGCATCGGCGGAAGGTTAGCGCGAGCTTCGGACCCGGGGACGCTCTTAAGAATCAACTTGCTGGGCGACATCCGGCGACGAACCGAGCGAATCGGCTGGACACTCCCGGCCTCCTATGGCTCGATGATCGTGGTGATGAAGCGCACGGCGCTGTCCGGAGCGATGGCGAGGATCGTCGCCGATGAGGCGTCGCCCGCCTCCGGCTCGATGGCCAGGGCGTAGACCGTCCCGTCGGA
>JANNHP010000228.1:0-13142 GCA_031404455.1 Planctomycetia bacterium
ACTGCGGTCGCGAACGGCCCGAGGTACTGACACTTCCTGAAGTCCAGGCCCCACGGCTGCTTCCGACCGTGCTGGAGGATGGGCGCGAGCCGCCGCAGCAAGCGCACGAGGTGCTCGCGGCGATCGTCCACTTCGAAGTCCACCACGCAGTCGATCAAGGGGCGGGAGTGTACCCACGACCTGCGCACGCATTCACGGCTGCTCAGAACGGTCCAGGACGCGGGCGACCGGACCGACGTCCCGACACTCGCGGCGACGGCGTTCGGCGCAGCCCAGCACGCGAAGCGAGGCGCGTTGCCCGGTCAGGGGCAACACTTGCGAGCGACGCCGGCGGGCTCTCGCGGGCACGGAGCGCAGGCCGGATCTCGCGTTCAGGCTCGACGGTGTTGCCCCAAGTGTTGCCTTACGCGGACAAATCCGAGGCAACACGGGCCAACGCGGACGAACGCGAGTCGGTGCCGTTTTCGGTATAGGGCGTCGGACTGAAACGCTTGTAGCTGCTTGGGTTTCGAGGCTGTTAGCGCCGTGGTTGCCGGACTAGGATTCGAACCTAGATAAGCAGTGCCAGAAACTGCTGTCCTGCCGTTAGACGATCCGGCAACGGGTCGTGCTGGCGAGCGTCCCAGTGGACGAGGAGCGGGAGCCTATCGACGCGGCGGGACGAGGCAAGTTCGCAGTGGGCGGACGCGGCGCCACGGCGTCAGCGAGCCGTCAGCGCGGTTTGACGCCGTCGTCGTCCACGTCGGCGGGTGCGACCTCGGCGCCGCCCTCGACGGATTTGCGCACGATCTCGAGGCGCTTCTCCGCCTTGTCGAGCACGGTGTGGCACGCCTTCAGGTGCGACATCGCCTCGGCGTAGAGGTCGATCGAGTCCTCGAGCGCGACGTCGCCGCCCTCGAGCTTTCGGATCGCGCTCTCGACCTCGTCGAGGTGCTCCTCGAACGTCGTCTGCTTCTTCGTCATGGGCTCTCCGGGAGGATCTCGGTGATTTCGGAGACGAGACTACCGGCCGCGAGCCGGGTGACGAGACGGTCCCCCGCCGCGACGCCGTCGACCCCGCGCAGCGCCTCGCGACGGCCCTCGCGACCCAAGTCGTCGCGAAACGTGATCGAGTAGCCGCGCGCGAGGATCGACAGCGGCGACACCGCCGCGAGGTGCCCCGCGACTCGCGACAACCGCTCGCGCGACGCCTCGACGCGGCGCGTGAGGGCCAGCGACGCGCGCTCCTCCCACTGATCGAGGTCCTGCGCGATGCGGCGCAGGCGCTGCGCGGGCTCGGCGAGCGCGCGGTGTTTCGCGAGGCCGTCGAGCGCGTCGCGCGCGTTCTCCATGCGCTGGAGGATCGCGCCGGTCAGACGCTGACGACTGTCGGCGATCTGGGCCGCGAGCGACTCGACGTCGGGGAAGACGATCTCCGCCGCCTCGCTCGGCGTCGCGGCGCGGACGTCGGCGACGTAGTCGGAGATCGTCGTGTCGGTTTCGTGCCCCACCGCGGAGACCACGGGAACCGTGGACGCCGCGATCGCGCGCGCGAGGCCCTCCTCGTTGAAGGCCCACAGGTCCTCGATGCTGCCGCCGCCGCGTCCGACGATCACCACGTCGAATTCGCCGAGACGCGGGACCGCGCCGATCGCCGACGCGATCTCCTTCCACGCGTCGTCGCCCTGCACACGGACCGGCAGCACCGTGATCCACGCGCCGGGCATGCGGCGGTACGCGATGCGGAGGAAATCGCGGATCGCGGCGGACGTCGGCGACGTGATCACCGCGACGCGGCGCGGCCAGAGCGGCAGCGGGCGTTTTCTGTCCGGCGCGAAGAGCCCCTCGGCCGCGAGCTTCTTCTTCAGCTCCTCGAACTTCAGGTGGAGATCGCCGAGCCCCATCGGCGCGAGCGAGCTGACGATGAGCTGGTACTTGCCGTGCGGCGGGTAGACCTCGATGCGCCCCGACGCGACGACCTCCTGACCGTCCTCGGGACGGAACTTCAGCTTGTCGGCGGCGCTGCGCCACATCGCGCAGCCGAGTTGCGCGCCCTCGTCCTTCAGCGAGAAGTAGAGGTGGCCGGACGACTGGCGGCGCAGGTTCGAGATCTGCCCGCGGATCGCGACGCGCGGGAACGCCTCGCCGAGGAGTTCGGCGACGGCGCTGGTGATCTCGGAGACGGTGAAGACGTCGTCGGGCATGGGCGGGAGTGTCGCAGGGGACGGGGACGCGGCGCCGGATCAGCGTGGGGCGCGGTACTTCACGTTGGGCATTCCCTCGAAGTCCGCATCCATGGTCCAGAGCGTGGCTTCGAAGCGGCGAGCCGTCGCGAGAATCACGCTGTCGGCGAGCGGCAGCTTCTTCTCGAGACCGATCTTCGCCGCAGCGACGGCGAGGCCGCCGCCAAGGTCCACGACTTGGCCCTGGCGCATCAATGCGACCGCCTGCAACGCGTGGTTCTCGGACCGGAGCTGAAGCCGGTGCCGGAACACGTCGGAGAGCGTGACCGACGGGACCAAGAGTGTCGAAGGGTCCTCGATCGCCCCAGAGACGAACGCGGCATTCGGACCGTCGGACAAGTACTCGAGCCAAGCCGACGAATCGACGACGTTCACACGCGGTCGTTGTCGCGAGGAACGCGCGTGTCGATCCCCCGCACGAAGCCGCGAAGCTCCTTGGCCGGGCGCACCGGGATGAACTCGATGCGGCCCTCGTACGCGATCGCTTCGACCTTCTGACCGGGACGCAGGCCAAGTTCCTCCCGGATCGCCAGCGGGATGACGACCTGGAACTTCGGCGAGATCGTGACGGCGCTCATCGGGTCCTCCGTATGACGATGTCGCAATCTATCACGCAATCGTCGTACGGGCAGGCCGACGGGCCTTCGACGAACGCGCGCAGGACGGTCCTCGCGATGCGCTTCGCCTCGCCGACGTCGATGCGCGGAGCAGGGCGATGTGGAGGCGACATCCTCGGATCATCCGCCTGCCCGCTCGGAGATGTCGTCTGGTGTGCCGAAGTCGCGGTCCGGGCCTGCCGATTCGCAGATCACCCATTCGGGTGGCCGCGTCTTGTCAACCGTGATGCGGAAGCGCGTCCCCCACGCGTCGACGGGCTTGCCCGCATCGTCGAACCAGGTCGGCGACACGGAGCCCGTGTGGTGCATCGATGACACGTCGTCGAGCTGGTCCCGCGGATCGCGCGGCGAGGGCTCGCGGCAACGTCCGAGAACGATCGGAGCGGCCGTCATGAGCGCGTCTCGTACACGGAACGCGTTCGACTTCGCTTGGATGTCGACGCTCGCGTACCCGATGACGCCGAGCGCCAAGATCGCCAGCGCGCACATCACCCTGCGTCTCCGGGTCATCATTCAGGTGTTGGACGCCCGACTCACTCGCGTACTCAGTCTCCCGCACCAGCGTCACCGTCACCTCGCCCGGATCGTCGGCTCGTCCTCGATCGACGTCTCGATCCTCCGGGTCCTGCGTCACGTTACGCGCGGACGACCACCTCGAAGCCGCCGCACGCCATCTTCGCGATGTCGAAGGGCGTGTCGTCCGGCCCGCACATCGCGAGTATCCGCGGGTCCTTCATGATCTTCGCGTTGACGCGGTCGCGCTGCTTGCGCGACTTGTAGGTGATGAACGAGAAAAAGACGGTCTCGCCGCGCTTCGCGCCCGTCATCTTCGTGAAGCCGCGGCCCATCGGGACGGCGAGGTCTTCGGCGACGCACTCGCGGAACTCGAGCGCGCCGAACTCCTTGAAGATCGACGCGGCCTTCTTCGCCATCGCGACGTAGGTCTTGACCTTCTTCTTCGGAACGACCAGGACGAATCCATCGACGTAGGGCATGAGGGGGCCTCCTTGGGTGGGAGTCTACGGGAGTGCGGAAAGCGGACCGTCGGACCGATCCGTCTTCGGCGCCGTCCAGCGACGCAGAAGATCATCGCGCGAGTTTCGCCGGCGTCAGCGGCGTCCGACGAGCTTGTCGTACTCCGCGTGCGGGCCGATCCAGAACCAGACCAGGTCGGACCCGTCCTCGATCGCGAGAGCGCGGTAGTGCGTCCCGACGCGCACGGACCACCACCGTCCGACCTTCTTGAAGCGGAGCGACGGATGGCGCGGGCTGTCCAGGAGGAGCCGATGGTTCTCGTCAGCGAGGCGCTGAACGTTCTTCGGCAGGCGTCGGTAGCAGTCCCAGAAGTCCGGGCTCGCGCGGTGCTTCACCGAGGAGTGCAGCGTCCCTCGCGCCGGTCCTTCAGCGCCTTCGCCCCGAGTTTGTCGAGCTTGCCGCTCGCGGCGTCCTGTTCGATCTGCTGGTCCCACGCGTCCGCTTCGTACTCGGCGAGCCAGTCGCGGAGCGCCGCGAGGTCCTTCGGCGACAGCTTGCGGATGGCGGCCTCGATCTGCTTCACGGTGCTCATGGCCGGGAGGATACCGCCCCGGCGACGAGCGCTCGCAGGTCGGCCCTCGCGATGCGCTTCGCCTTGCCGACGTTCATCCCGCGCAGGAAGGCGACGAACTGGTAGGGGCGACTGCGCGGCTTCGTCACGAGGCAGCCAACGGGGCGACGAGCATCGCCACGGGTACCCAGACGAGCCACCGGAGCGCGGGGTACGTGCGAGATTCGCCCGACGTGAGACGGACGAAGCCCACGACGACGCCAATGATCACGAAGAAGCGACGGCCCTCGCGCCGTCGCCATGCAATGTCCTCGGGTCCGTCGCCGTCACGGTGTCCGTTTGGCAATTGCCCTCCGCGGTCCCTAGGCCGAGCCGCTCCAGGATCGTCGCTGGCAAGGCGCGAGGCGCAGATGTGACCCCTTCAGGGGTCCATCAAGCCGAAGCAACGCCGCCAGCGGCGATCTTGGTGCGGCGCTACCTCGCGTAATCGGTCACGCGCGTCTCCCTGACCAGCGTCACCTTCACCTCGCCCGGATAGGTCAGCTCGTTCTCGATGCTCTTCGCGATCTCGCGCGCCATGCGCTGCGCGGTGCGGTCGCCGACCTTCGTCGGGTTGACCATGACGCGGATCTCGCGGCCGGCCTGAATGGCGTACGCGTGGTCCACGCCCTCGTAGCGGCAGGCGATCTCCTCGAGCTTCTGCAGGCGCTGGACGTAGCGCTCCAGCGTGTCGCGGCGGGCGCCGGGACGCGCGGCGCTGATGGCGTCGGCGGCCGCGGTGAGGACGGCGTAGCTCGTCTCCATGCGGACGTCTTCGTGGTGCGCCGCGATCGCGTTGACGACGATCGCGTCCTCGCCGCAGCGGCGCGCGATGTCGGCGCCGATCGCGGGGTGGCCGCCCTCGACCTCGTGGTCGATGGCCTTGCCGATGTCGTGCAGCAGACCGCAGCGCTTCGCGAGCTTCGGCTTGAGGCCGAGCTCGGCGGCGATTGCGGCGCAGAGTTCGCCGGCCTCGATCGAGTGCTGGAGCACGTTCTGGCCGTACGAGGTGCGGTACTTCAGGCGGCCGAGCAGGTGGATGAGTTTCGGGTGCATCTGCCCGACGTTTGTGTCGAGGACGGCCTTCTTCCCCGCCTCGTTGAGGTCGGCCTCCATCTCGGCCTGCGTCTCCTTCATGACCTCTTCGATGCGGCTCGGGTGGATGCGGCCGTCCTTGATGAGCTTGAGCATCGCGCGGCGCGCGGTCTCGCGGCGGACGCCGTCGAACGCCGAGACGACGATGACGCCCGGCGTGTCGTCCACGACCACGTCCACGCCCGACGCCTTCTCGAACGCGCGGATGTTGCGCCCCTCGCGGCCGATGATGCGGCCCTTCACCTCGTCGTTCGGGAGATCGATCACCGACACCGAGATCTCGGCCGCGTGCTCGGAGGCGACGCGCTGGATCGCGGTCGAGAGGATGTCCTTCGTCCGCTCGTCGCACGTGGCGCGGATGCGCTCCTCGCTCTTCGCGATGATCCGCGTCTCGTCCTCGGCCACGTCGATCCGGATCTTGTCGAGGAGAACGGTGCGCGCCTCTTCCACGGTCATCCCGGCCGTCTGCGCGAGCACGGCGCGCTGGTCTTCGAGGAGCTTCGCGAGTTCCTCGTCCTTCTGACGGACGGTCTCCTGCCGCTTCGCGACGCTCGTCTCGACGTCGGCGAGCATGCGCTGGCGCTTCTCGAGCCCGGAGTCGCGTTCGTCGAGCGCCTGTTCCTTCTTCGTGAGGGCGCGTTCGCGCTCCCGCGCTTCCAGCCGGTCGGTCTCGAGGCGCTTCTCGTTCTCCGTCCGGAGTTTGAGGAGCTCGTCCTTCGCGGCTAGCTGCGCGTCCCGCTTGAGGTGTTCCGCGTCGTCCTTCGCCTTCGCCCGGATCGTGTCGGCCTCAGCTCGCGCCTGGTCGGCCTCGACCCGGGACTTCGCCCGTCCGAGCGACCGCGCGACGAGGTAGCCGACGACGAAGATGGCGACGCCCGCGAGGGCATACCAGAGTGCGTCCACGATGAGCCTCCGTGAGATGGGGTGGATGTCCGCGCGGCATGCGGCCTTGGCCGCGTCGCGCGGGGCGTGAGCCCCGGGACGGAGGACGGATCGCAGGGTGCGGATGGCCTGGCCGGCAGATCGGATCGTAGGGGAACGACCGAGCGCCGCGGCATCGCCACCTCGATGGACCGGGGACGCTCCCCGGCCGTGTCCATGTCCCGAGAATCTCTTGCGGCCGGCGCGGGGCAGCCCCGACGGGGCGATGGTCGCGCGACCGGGCGAGAGGGTAGTCCTCCGGGGCCGCGTGCGGAAGCGATTGATCCGGAGCGAGCCCCGCGCGAAGCGCAGCCTCGCGATCGTCAGTTCGACTTCACGCAGTCGAGGCCGAGACCCCGCCACTTCGCGGCGTCGCCGCGGACGATGAGGCCGTACGTCCCGCCGAAGAACGGAGCCTCGACCGCGCCGAGGATGAGCCTGCCTTCGTAGAACCGGAGCACGACGGTGCCGGTCGCCCGCTCGACGACCACCTCGGCCCGCGCGGCCAGGATCGTGCGGACGACTTTGCCCTGATCGTCGGAGCCGACGACGCGGACGTCGCGGAGCGAGCCGCCGCCCATCGCCCCGATCGAGGCGAACTCGTATCGCACGGGCTCGCCGGTCTCCTGGAGAAGGGCGTTCAGCAGCGTCCTCGCCTTCTCGACCGTGGCCGCGTCGGCGGGAGTCGGCTTCTCGGCGGGCTTCGGCTCCTTCGCCGAGGCGTCGGGCGCCGCGGAAGACGACGGGCCGGATGCCGCGGGCCCCCCGACCGGCTGCGGTGCGGGCACCTTCAGGCGCGCGTCGATCTCGGCCTGCATGTCCCCGATGCGCCTCTCGAGGATGTCGGCCCGGGCCTGCTGCGCCGCGGCCTTCGCCTTCGCCGACTTGACCTCCCACTCCATCGCACCGATCTCGGTCCGGGCACTCTCCGCCCTGCCCTCGACGGCCGCGAGCGCCTTCTCGCGATCGGCGACCTGGCGGCGTTCGGCGTCGAGGGCGACGCGCGTCGATTCGAGGTCGTGCCGGAGGGCCCCGAGGTCTCCGTCGAGCTGGGCGAGACGCGCATCCTCGAGCCTCGTCGCGAGGGCAGAACGCGCGGTCTCCTCGTCGGCGGCGAGCCGGACGAGGCGGCTGCCGATGTCAGACTTCACGCCGTCGACGCGATCGGCGATCCACCACACGCCAGCCCCCGCCGCGACCGGGGCGAGGACGAGGAGCGCGAGGAGCCAGCGCGACCGGCGGCGCTCCTCGCGCAGCGCCGTCCCGAGGTACTCCTGCGACCGCTGGACGCCGCTCAGCGCCTTGATCAGCTCGCGGGCCTGCGCGCGGTTCGCCGCGGCCTCGCGGTTCGACTGGTCGAGGACGTGCGCGAACGCCTCGGGCCCCGACAGGTCCGAGGGCCGCCCCGACTGGACGATGTCCAGCGGTTCGTCCTCGTCGGAGCGTTGCGATTCCACGTCAGCGTCCCGTCGTCACGGCGGCTGGGTCCTCCCGGAAACGTCGGACGCGTTCGAGGTCGAGCTGATCGCGCACGAGCGCCGTCCCGCCCCATTGGACGTCCGAGAGGTCCTCGATCCGGCAGTTCGGCGGCAGCGCCATCAGGACGTGGCGCAGCGAGCGAGGCTCGAGCGTGATCCGGGACGCGCCGCCGCCGAGACCGCGCAGGCGCAGGAGGTCCGCGGGTTCCAGCTTCGCGGTAGCTGGGTCGATCCCACGCAGGGGCTCCCACCCGGCCGCACCCGTGCGGCGGCAGGAGAGCGGCGTCGTCTCGAAGTCGAGCGTCCACGCCTCGTCCGCGGACACGTTCGCGACGAGGAGCGACGCGAGCTCGCGCGGCGGCTCCTCGCCCGGGAAGAGCGCCGCGGCGAGCGACGGCTCCCCGTTCGCGTCGGGCCCGGACGGCACGAGGAACATCTCCCGGTGCGCGGCGGACGGGAGCCGGAAGAGGCCCACGAGATCGGCGACGTCGCGAGTCCCGGCCGAGTTCTCGCCGCCCTTCTTCCCGAAGGTGTTCCAGGCGAACTTCCCGGCGGAGGCGGCCACGAATCCGAGCGCGAGACCGGCGGTCACCGCCATCCACGTCGGCGTCCGTCGCCGGGGAGCGGAGCCGTCGCTCAAGCGCGCGTCCGGGCTAGCTGTCCCAGGACTTGTCCTTCTTGTGCTCGTTGAACCACTTGCGCGCCTCCTGGACGTCCTTGAACTTCTGTCCCGAGAGCGCGTTGATCGCGTTCATCACGCTCGTCTGGATGATGTTCCACTTCCGGACCTGGCCCGCGTTCTTGGGGTCCTTCGCCTGGGCGCACGTGCCCTCGGTGCCCTTGATGACCTCTTCGAGGAGATCCTTCCTGAGCTTGCCCGGGGCGTCCTTGTAGCCGCTGATCGCGTCGGCGGCCTTGCCGACCACGTCCTCCTTGTTGTGCTTCAGGAGGTCTTCGAGCGTCGAGATCGTGGTCTTCTTGGTGTCCGCGATCTTCTTCAGCGACCGCAGGCAGCTTCCGTAGATGTCCACGGACGGGTCCTTCGCGCCGAGCGCCTTGTCGAGGATGCGCAGGGCCGGCGGCGCGCCGGCCGTTCCGAGCTCCGCGAGCGCGTCGATGGCCTCGATCGCGACGAGCGTCTTGTCGCCGCGTCCGAAGTGCTCGAGCAGATCGGGCACCGGCTTCTTCGTGTCCTCGGCGATCTCCTTGTCCTTCCAGATCTCGACGAGCTTCTTGATCGCGGTCTTCGCGTCCTGGTCGGCCATCTTCGAGGCCGCCGCCTTGGTCTCCTTCAGGTACTGCGCGGCGGCAGCGTCCTTCGTCGGAGCGGGCGGCTGGACGGGAGGCGTCGGCGTGCCGCCCTCCTGCGCGAAGGCAGGAACGGGCGCCGCGAAGGCGGCGGCGACGAGGAGCGCTGCGGTCAGGAGCGCTGAAAACGGGCGGCTGGTCATGGTCACTGATGATCCTCCGCGGCGGGTCGCCGCGTTCGTCTACCTGGGCTCATTGTGCGCGGGGCTGCCGTCGTTCGGCATGAGTTCCTTGGTGCCCGGTCCGAGGTTCTCGATGCAACGCGCGAGCCGGGACGCGACCGGCCCGGGCGCGGCGAACGTCCGCGTGCCGATCGCGCGGAGCGGACGGACGCCGTCCAGGCTCGATGTCAGGAACACTTCGGAAGCCTCGTCCATTTCGCCGGGCTCGACGCGCCGCTCCATCGCGGGCCGCCCTTCGCGCGCCAGAGCCTCGAGGCAACGGGCCCTCGTGATCCCCGGCAGGACACCCCTGTCCAGGGACGGGGTCACCACGATGCCGTCGATCACCGCGAAGACGTTCGCCGCGTCGGCTTCGCACAGGTCGCCGTCCACGGTCGTCAGGAGCGCGACGTCGGCGCCCGTGTTCCTCGCCGTGATCCGGGCGTGCACCCGCGGCATCGACGAGATCACCTTGTGCCCGGCGAGCGGATCGCGCGGGTCGATGCGCGGCCACTCGACGAACCACGCCGTCGCGGGCTCCGCGGGCAGCGACGCGTCGTGCCGGGGCAGAGCGCCGAAGCCGAGCACGAGCGTCCATCCCTCCATCGGCGGGTCGAGTCCGCGGCCGTGTCCCCGCGTGAGGGTCACGCGCAGCACTGCGCGCGACGGATCTCCCTCGTGCTCGCGCAGAGCCGGGAGCACGTCGACGATCGTCGCTCCGAGATCGTCGGGGAACCTGAGCCGCAACCGGGCGGCGCTGGCCGCGAGTCTCGCGAGATGGCGGTCGAGGAACCGCGGAACGCCGTCCACGACGAGCACGGTCTCGAAGAGTCCGTCGCCGAGGAGGAGCCCGCGGTCGCCGCCGAGCCACAGCGCCGAGTCGGCGTACACGTAGCCGCCCCAGAAAATGCTCATCGCGGCGCCCCCGTCAGCGCCGCGACGAGCGCCCGCGCCTTCACGAGCGTCTCCTCGTACTCCTCCGCCGCAACGGAGTCGGCCACGATTCCCCCGCCGACGTGGAACGTCACCTCGTCACCGCGCGCGACGAGCGTGCGGATGAGGATGTTCAGCCTGAGGTCGCCGTCGTAGCCGAACCAGCCCGCTGAGCCGCAGTACGGGCCGCGGCGCACGTCCTCGAGTTCCTCGAGGATCTCCATCGCGCGGATCTTCGGCGCGCCGGTGACGCTGCCGCCCGGCATCGTCGCGCGGACGAGGTCGGCGGCGTGGACGTCGCGCGAGAGCTCGGCTTCCACGGTCGCCGCCGCGTGGAACACCGTCGGATGCGCGTGGATCTCGCGGGGCACCGTCACGCGCACGGACCCGGTCCGCGCCACGCGGCCGAGGTCGTTCCTGAGGAGGTCCACGATCATCGCGAGCTCCGCGCGGTCCTTCTCGCTGCGCTCCAGCTCGTCGCGCAGACGTTCGTCCTCGTGCGCGTCGCCGGACCGGGGCCGCGTGCCCTTGATCGGCCGCGTCGAGACGACGTCGCCCACGCGCAGGAGGAAGAGCTCGGGGCTGATCGAGAGGATCTCCGGTCCGCCGAGCCGCAGGTAGCACCCCCACGGCGCGGGACTCGCGGCTCGCAGACGTCCATAGACGTCCGCCGCAGGCAGGCGGAGACGCGACGTGAAGCGCTGCGAGAGGTTGGCCTGGAAGACGTCGCCCGCGCGGATGTACTCGAGCACGCGAGCGAGCCGGCCGAGATAGACGTCGCGCGTGATGTCGGGCAGCGGGAGGCCTGCGGCGGGCCCGTCCGCCGCAGCCGCGTCAGCGCGAAGGCGGGCCACCTCCTCCAGGAACTCCGCCTGCCGTGCGAAGAGCCGCGACGGACCCTCCTCCGGATCGCATCCGCCCGTGAAGAAGAGCCGCCGGTCGCGGCGGTCCTCGACGAGGAGCGACTCGAACTCCGCGACGACGAAGTCCGGAGTGTCGGGATCGACGGGCAGCCGCGACGGAAGGCGTTCGATGTGCCGTCCGATGTCGTACGAGATCCAGCCGATGAACCCGCCGCGGTACGGCACGGGGCACTCGGGGTCCGGCTCCATCCTGCGCCCGCCGAGGAGGCGTCGCAGCCCGTCGAGCGCGCCCGGCTTGCCGACCGGCCACGCGACGCAGCGCCGCGGACGCCACCCGAGGACGGAGAAGCGCGACTCGGGATCGCCCGCGGGATCGGCGCTCGAATCGAGGAACGCGACGGTCTCGCCGCGCGACGCGAACGCGTGCGCGAGCGGCCAGAGCTCGCGGTACGGAAGCTCCTGCCGGAACGCGGCGAGCGGTCGGTCGTCGGCGGTCTTCACTTCGTGGCGGATGCTAGCCTTCGTCCGTGCGACCCGACGAAGCGCTCGATGGTTTCCTCGCCTACGGGCGCGGCATCCGTCATCTCTCGCCCCACACGCTCGAAGCGTACAGCGGCGACCTCGCGCGCTTCTGCGCCTTCCTCGACCGCGCGGGCGTCCCGGACATCCGCCGCGTGGACATCGTGCTGCTCCGCCGCTTCCTCGGCGAGGAGACGGACCGCGGACTCGCGAAGACGTCGATCGCGCGGCTCGCGGCGTCGATCCGCAGCTTCCTCAAGTGGCTGCACAAGGAGCGCACGATCGTCACGAACCCCGCGTCGGCGCTGCGCGCGCCGAGGAAACGCCGCACGCTGCCGGACCCGCTGAGCAAGGCGGAGGTCCTGCGCCTGCTCTCGTCCCCCTCCGAGGACGGATGGATCGCCGCGCGCGCGCGGGCGATCGTCGAGGTGCTCTATTCCGCCGGCGTTCGCGTCGGCGAACTCCAGAAGCTGGACCTCACCGACGTCGATCTCGCGAGCGGCGTCATGCGCGTGAAGGGCAAGCGGAAGAAGGAGCGACTCGCGTTCCTAGGGGCGCCCGCGCGCGCCGGACTCGAGCGCTATCTCGCGCTCCGGTCGGTGAAGCTCGGAGCGATCCCTTCGCCCGCGCTCTTCGTCAACAACCGCGGCGCGCGACTCTCCGTCCGCGGTCTCGAGCGCGTGGTCGGCGGCCAACTGGCGCGCGCCGGTCTCGCCGGCCGCGGCACGCCGCACACGCTGCGACACTCCTTCGCGACGCACCTCCTCGACGCGGGCGCCGACCTCCGCAGCGTGCAGGAGCTCCTCGGCCACGCCGACCTCGCGACGACGCAGATCTACACGCACGTCACGCCGAAGCGATTGCGCGAGGCGTACGACAAGGCGCATCCGAGGGCTTGATCGGCACATGACCGCACGACGACTCGCCTCCATCCTCGGCTTCCTCGGCGTCGCCCTCGGCGCGTTCGGAGCGCACGGCCTGAAAGCGACGATCGCCCAGGTCCCCGACGGTCCCGAATGGTGGCAGAAGGCGACGATGTACCACCTCGTCCACGCCGTCGCGATGCTCGCGACCGGCCGCGGGGATGGCCGCGCGTCGGCGGCGACATGGTGCTTCGCCGCGGGCATCGCGATCTTCAGCGGCACGCTCTACGTGATGGCGCTCACGGACATCCGCTGGCTCGGGGCGGTGACGCCGATCGGCGGCGTGGCGTTGCTCGCAGGGTGGCTGCTGATGCTGCGGCGAACCCCGGACACGCCACGATGACGCGTCCTCGACGCAAGCCGGAGCGGCCGATGTCGCCGGAACTCGCGTTCGTCACGGTCGCGGGTCTCATCTTTCTGGTGTGCGCTCTCGCCGCGATCTGGGACTTCTTCCACAACTTCGGCTTTGGTGCGAACTGACGCGCCGCCTCCGTCACGACTTCACAAACTCGATCGC
>JANNHP010000229.1:0-6596 GCA_031404455.1 Planctomycetia bacterium
GGCGCTTCGGGCGCTGCGGGCGGTGATGTCGGAGGAGAAGTAGCGTTAAGCCGTGGTGGGTTACTTTCTTACCGCTCTCTCGGCCTTAGTGGTGGACCGAGTGAACGGGGCCTCGCCGTTCAGTCGGCCGAGCGCTCGTCCCGCTTGCGCTGGTTGTGGTCCAGCGCGCGCTTGCGGAGGCGGATCGACTTCGGCGTCACCTCGACGAGTTCGTCGCCCTCGATGAACTCCAGCGCCTCCTCGAGCGAGAACTCGCGGGGCGGCGTGAGGATGATCGATTCGTCGGCGCCGGCGGCGCGGATGTTCGTCAGCTTCTTGCCCTTGCAGACGTTGATGACCATGTCGTTGTCGCGGGCGTTGAGACCCACGATCTGACCGGCGTACACCTCGTGCCCCGGGCCGAGGAACATCTGGCCGCGCTCCTGCAGGTTGAAGAGCGAGAACGCGACGGTCTGTCCGGCCTCGAGGTTGATGAGTACGCCCTGCAACCGCTGGCGCCGCTTGTCCTGTGCCACCCCGTAGTGGCTGAAGACGTGGTAGAGCGTGCCGGTGCCGCGCGTGTCGGTGAGGAACTCCGAGCGGTAGCCGATGAGGCCGCGCGACGCGACCGTCCACTCCATGCGCGCCTGCTTCTGGAGGTCCACCTTCAGCGAGACGAGTTCCCCGCCGCGCTGCGCGAGCTTCTGGATCACGGCACCCGTGTACTCCTCGGAGCAGTTGACGACGACCTGCTCGTAGGGCTCGTGCGTGACGCCGTCGACTTCCTTCAGGATCACCTGCGGCTGGCTGATCCCCATCTCGTAGCCCTCGCGGCGCATCGTCTCGATGAGGACAGCGAGGTGGAGCGTGCCGCGGCCGGACACGATGAACGAATCGCTGCGCGGACCCTGCTCGATGCGCAGGCCGACGTTCGCGATCTTCTCGCGCTCCAGGCGCTCCCTGATCTGACGGCTCGTGACGAACTTGCCCTCGCGACCCGCGAACGGGCTCGTGTTCGGCAGGAACTCCATCGAGAGCGTCGGCTCGTCGATCGGGATCGCCTTGCGCGGATCGGGGTGGTCGATCGGGCAGATCGTGTCGCCGACGGTCGCCGAGCCCGCACCCGCGAGCGCCACGATGTCGCCGGCCGCGGCCTCGTCGGCATCGAGGCGATCCAGGCCCTTGAAGGTCATCAGCTTCGTGACCTTGAAGTTCTCGCGCGCGCCGTCGGACTTGCAGATGACGGCCTGCATCCCGCGCTTGATCGTCCCGTGCCAGATGCGGCCGATGGCGATGCGGCCGAGGAACGCCGAGTAGTCGAGCGTCGCGACCTGCATCTGGAGCGGCGAGGCGAAGTCGCGCTCCGGCGGCGGCGCGTGGTCGAGGATCATCTGGAAGAGCGGCGTCAGGTCCGTGCGAGGGTCACCCAGTTCCCTGACCGCCCAGCCCTCGCGCGCCACGGCGAAGCAGTGCGGGAAGTCGAGTTGCGCGTCGGAGGCGTCGAGCGCCACGAAGAGGTCGAACGCCTCGTTCAGGGCCTCTTCCGAGCGGGCGTCCTTGCGGTCGATCTTGTTGATGCAGACGAGCACCTTGAGACCGAGCGACAGCGCCTTGCTGAGGACGAACCGCGTCTGCGGCATCGGGCCCTCGGCGGCGTCGACGACGAGGAGCACCGCGTCCACCATCGACAGCACGCGCTCGACCTCGGAGCCGAAGTCGGCGTGGCCCGGGGTGTCGAGGATGTTGATGTGCACACCCTTCCACTCGACCGCGGTGTTCTTCGCGAGAATGGTGATCCCGCGCTCGCGTTCCTGGTCGTTGGAGTCCATGACCCGCTCCATGACCTCCTGGTTCTCCCGGAACGATCCGGACTGACGCAGGAGGCCGTCCACGAGCGTGGTCTTGCCGTGGTCGACGTGGGCGATGATGGCGATGTTGCGCAGGTCCATGGTTCGATTCCGGCGATCATGGCGTCTCGGGACCCGGGATGCATGGTTTGCGTGGGCGCAGATGTCGCGACGAGGCTGCGCCCCGCTACGCCGGCGTCCCGAGGACGGTGATGTAGACCACCGCGCGGCTCTCGGGGATGCGGAGCACTCGGTTCATCTCGTCGTCGAAGTAGCCCGCGCAGCCGGACACGCCGACACCCTCGCGCAGCGCGGCGAGATTGAGCCGCTCGCCGACGTGGCCCGCGTCGAGGTGGACGAGACGGTACGCGCGGTCGCCGTAGCGGTCCACCGCGCGCGTGAGGTCCACCGCGTGGATCACGGCGGCCGCGGCGTCGGCGAAGATCTCCTGGCCGAGCCCGAGGTGGTGCAGCGCCGCGCCGAACTCCCCGCGCGAGCGCTCGATCAGCCGGCGCGGCGACGTCTCCATCGCGTAGGTGCCGGACGGCAGGCCGTCCACGTGGAGCGCCACGAGATACGTCTCGAGGAGTTCCGGCGCGAAGAGGTGCGCGGCGGGCACCGGGTAGGCGTGGGCGAGCGTCCTGAGCAGTGTGGCGCCGGCGATCGACGAGGCCCGGAAGTTCCGCGTGCTGCGGCGCGTCGCGATCGTCCCTCCCACGGTCGCTCCGTCCGTCCACGACGTGGGACGCGACTCCGCGGACACGACGATCGAATCGTCCGTCACGGCGGAACCCGACTCCGCCGGAGGCACCGGCTCCGCCGTCTGCGCGAGGCGTCCGGCGAGGTGCAGCGCCGCGATGATCCGCTCCGGCGAGTCCTCGCTCACGCGGTCGCCGACGTCGCGCATCGCCTTCTTCCACTCGGTGACGCCGGACCGGCGCGGCGGCAGCCGCGGCAGGTCGCGGACGCGCGCCGCGGGGACGAGCGGCACTAACACGAGCGGGCCCTCCGTCGCCGCCTCCACGCCGAGGAGCTTCTCGACGACCTCGTCGCGGAAGCTCGCGATCGGGACGGCCTCGAAACCTTCCGACGGCGCGATCTCGACGAGGTTGCCGAGCACGTGGCCGGTGTCGAGCAACGCGCGCCGGTAGCCGCGCTCGCGGTAGCGCCAGGAGCTCCGGAACCACTCTCCCGTCAGGACGACGACCGCCTCTGCGGCCGCGACGGCGGGGTGTCCGAACGCGGCGCCGTGGAGTTGCGGCATGGCGTCGGCACCGTGGACGAGCGCCAGCGAGTGGTCGAGGATCAGGTACACGTAGATCCCCGCCGCAAGCCCCGGGACGTCGCGCACGGCGACGTACGTCTCCGTCGGGTACATGCCGCCCGCCGATGGCGCCGCGCGGTAGAGCTGCACGCCGCCCGGGTACTGCTCGACCCGCGTGCATCCGTTCGTGTGCCAGAGGATGCGGCCGAGTTTCGCGAGGTCGACGAGGCCGGGCGGCGCCTTGTCCGCGGCGGCAGCGCGGCGCTCGCCGCGGCGCTCGAGCGGCAGGCCGTCGGTCGGCAGGAAGACGCGCGGCCCGTCGAGCTCCTTCATCGTCGCCGGGCGGCGCGCCGGATCCGGCGGGCTGAAGCGCAAGGCGTCGCGGCGCAGTCCGTCGTCGCTGTACTTGGTCTCCTCGTGGTAGCGCTCGGCGATCGAGGATTCGAAAGGGGCGAGTCCGGTCACGCGCGAGAGGCTCGTTGTCTGGGGACGGTCCCCAAAGATCAAAGTCGCTGCGGCGGGAGACGAGACCGCGGAAACGGTCCGCGCGGTATTGATCTCTGGGGACCGTCCCCGGCTTCCCGCTCTCAGAACCCCCGCGCGCACCGGAGCCCCACGCCGCCGCGGCGGATGGACGGCTCGTTGTAGCTGCGGTACGCGCAGCGGATGTTGACCGCCGGGGTGCTCCAGGCGCCGCCGCGCGCGGCGCGCGACGCGCGGCGCGGGTCGAACCACGAGTCGGTCCAGTCGAACGTGCCCCCCGCCGCGTCGAGGAGCCCAAAGACCGACGTCGCCGCGGGGAAGGAACCGACCGGTTCCGGCTGTGCCGGCTCCTCGCGGGATTCGCGGCACTTCGCGAGGCTCGCGTCCTCGAGGTCGCCCCACGGGAACCTCCGTCCGTCGACGCCGCGCCCCGCCTTCTCGCGTTCCTCCTCCGTCGGGAGACGCCACTGCCGGCCCGTCGCCCGCGTCTTCCACTCGCAGTACGCGAACGCGTCGAACCACGAGATCGCCATCACTGGGCAACGGGATTCGAAGCCCACGCCATGACGCGCGAGCAGCGCCGCCTCCGCCGGACCGCTCGTGCCGCCCGGCTTCATGCGCCACGCGCCGTCAGGCGCCCGTTCCATGATCGCGCCGTCGCCCGGCGTGCCCGGACAGAGCTTCGTCGCGGCCTCGGCACCTTCCTCCGCCTCCACCGCCGCGAGGAACTCCGCCCAGTCCGCGAACGTCACCGGCGACCGCGCGATCGCGAAGTCGGCGAGGTCGAGCGACCTCGCGTCGCTCTCCTCGCCGTAGACGAACGGCCCGGCCGGCACGTAGACGAAGCCGTCGCCGATCTCCTCGTCGCGGCGCATCGTGACGCGGCCCTTCCAGGCGCGGTTGCGCGTGACGTGGACGGGGTAGCGGACGTCGCGGAAGTTCGGACTCGCGAGCACGCAGAGGTAGCTGCCCATGGGAAGGGGACGCGAAGCGAGCGGCGTCCGTCCGAGCGAATGCGGCTCGCCGAGCCGCATCACGCCGTGCCGGTCCTCGAACCGGTGGAGCACGACCTCGGCGCCCGGCGGATCGCTCGTGAGCTCGAGCGTCCCGTCGCCCGCGATCCACGCCGCGAGCCGCCCGTCGTCGTACCGGCCCGCCATCGTGAGCGCGAAGTCGGCGTCGCTCCCGTCGCCGCGGCGCTCCGCGTCGTCGAGACGGCCGCGCCAGAGATCGGCGAGCGTCGCGAGGGCGCTCGCGTTGCGCGGCTCGGCGAGGAGGGCGCCTTCGAGGAGGCGCGTCGTCTCGGCGAACGCGAGCACGGACTTCTTCTTCGCGGCGTCGAGCGCCTCGCGCGCGTCGAGGAACGGCGCCTTCTCCTCGACGCTCTGCCACGTGCGGAACTTCGCGCCGTTCTCCGCGAGCACCCGCTCCGACGTGTCGATCGCGCGCTGCGCCACGACGTACGCCGCCATCGCGTCCTTGCCCTGCGCGGCGAGCGCCTCGGCCTCGGCCTCGCGGTGGCGCCGTTCCTTCTCCGCGCGGCCGTCGAGGAAGGCACGGAGCTCGTCGGCGAAGGCACGGGCGGTCGCCGGACGCGCGGACGGATCCGCCGTCATCGCGCGCCGCGTGAGCGACGCGAGCGCCTCGGGGACCGGACGCTGCAGGTTGCGCGTCTCGACGGCGGGGAATTCGCCCTGCCGCACGCGGCGCAGCAGGTCGTCGCCGTGCCCCTCGAACGCCTGCCTGAGCGTGAGGATCTCGTAGAGGATCGCGCCGAGCGCGTAGATGTCGCTCCGCCGGTCGAGCGGCTGCCCCATCGCCTGCTCGGGGCTCATGTACGGGACGGTCCCCTGGACGGCGCCGAAGCGCGTCTGCCGTCCCGACTCGGTCTGCGCCGTGCTGACGTTGCCCGCACCCGACTCCTCGTCGGTCGCCGTGCCGACCTTCGCGAGTCCCCAGTCCATGACGTGGACCTCGCCGTACTCGCCGAGCATCACGTTCTCGGGCTTGAGATCGCGGTGCAGCACACCCTTCTCGTGCGCGAAGTGCACGGCCTCGGCGATCTGCTCGAGGATCGACACGAGCTTGTGCAGCGTGTACTCGCGCCGCGCGTCCTTCACGCCGAGGAGGACGTCGCGCAGCACGGTCGAGAGCGTGCTGCCGCGCACGACCTTCATCGTGAAGTAGATCTTCCCGTCGGGCGTGACCCCGATGTCGTGCACGGGCGGGATGCCGGGGTGCTCGAGCTGCGACGTCGCCTGCGCCTCGGCCACGAACTTGCGCTTCAGCGAAGCCGACGACGAGAGCTCGGCGCGGAGCATCTTCATCGCGACGTCGCGGCGCAGGTCCTTGTCGTGGACGAGGTGGACCTCGCCCATCCCGCCGCCGCCGATCGGCGCGACGAGCGTGTACTTCTGCTCGGCGAGGTGGAACGGCGCCACCGGCTCGTCGTGTGCCGGCGCCGCGAGCGCCGTCTCTTTCGAATCCGGCACGTCCGCAGCGTCGATCTGCGCGCTGACGCTCCTGCGGCCGATTCCGATGTCCATGGGTGGCGCCCTCCGCGAGGTCGGAGCGCAATGTTAGCCCGCTCAGTCACAGCCTCCGCAGGAGGTCGATCTGCGCGAGGAGCGCCACCGTCGCCGTCTCGACGCGGAGCGTCCGTTCGCCCATCGACACGCTGCGGAAACCCGCGCGCCCGAGCGCTTCGATCTCGAACGGGATGAACCCGCCCTCGGGGCCGACCGCGACGACGACTCGGTCCTCGCGCGAGATCCGCAGCGCCGCGAGCGGCGTCGCCGCCGCCGGATGCGCGACGAGCGCCGTCGCGCCGAGGACGAGTGCCGGCGCGCGGTCCTCGACCCACGGACGGAAGAGCGGCTCGGCCGTGACGCGCGGCTCGCGCGTCGTCTTCGCCTGCATCATGCCGTCGAAGAGGAGCGGCCGGTAGACGTCCGGGTCGAGCGCGCCTGCCGTGAGGAACGGCTTCCCGACGCGCCACGTGCGGACGAGCACCACACGATCGA
>JANNHP010000230.1:0-25438 GCA_031404455.1 Planctomycetia bacterium
GCCGACGACGCGCGCCAGCGCCGCGACGCGGGTCTCGCGCGGCCGCTCGACGCGGCGCTCGCCGAGTCGCGCGCGGCGGGGACGCTCGTCGACCTCGTGGACGCGGAGACCTCCGCCGTCCGCGGCCGGGCACTGCTCGAGTTCCTCACCGCGACGCCGCTCGACGGCGTGGTGCTCGACGGCACGCTCGACGCCCCCGCGACGCCGCCGCCGCTCGAACCGGCGATCGACGAAGCGACGCGAGGCCGCGAGGAGGTGCTCGCCGCGCGCTCGGCGGTCAAGGCCGCGCTCGCCGGCGTCGAGTCCGCGTACGGTGAGTGGTATCCGAGGATCACGGCCGACGTCACGGCGTTCCTCGAGCACGACTCCAACAAGGACGCGCCCGACTGGACGTCGCTCCTGCGCGTCTCCGTGCCGCTCTTCACCGCGGGCGTCGTCGAGGCCGACGTGAGGACCGCGCTGTCGCGCCTTCGCGAGGCGCGCGACCGGCTGTCCCTCGCGCAGCGCGCCGTGCGCCGCGACGTCCTCGAATCGTGGGCCGCGTTCGACGCCTCGCGCCGCCGCATCGAAGCCGTGCTCGTGCGCCTGGACGCGGCGCAGCGCGCGGTCGACCAGGCCGACGGGCTCTGGGCCGCTGGACTCGCGACGAACCTCGAGCGGCTCGTGGCGCAGGAGGAGCAGCTCACCGCGGAGCTCGACCTCGCGAGCGCCGAGATCGGGCGCAAGGCCGCGTGGCTCGACTTCAGCCGCGCCGAGGGCGATCTCTTCGAGATCGTCGGACTCGACCGGAGCGCCTCCTCGCACTTCCGCGACGCGGAGGAGCCTCGTGCGCAAGCTCGCTGAGGTCTGCATCCAGCGGCCCGTGTTCGCCGCGATGATGAGCGTGGCGCTCGTCGTCGTGGGCGGCGCGTCGTACATGCGACTCGGCGTGGACCGCCTCCCGAAGGTGGACCTTCCCACGGTGCGCGTTCAGACGCGCCTGCCCGGAGCGTCGCCCGAGGAGGTGGAGACGGAGGTCTCCGAGATCATCGAGCAGGCCGTCAACACGGTGGACGGCATCGACCAGCTCCGCTCGATCTCCGGGCCGGGCAGCTCGATCGTCATTGCGACGTTCAACCTCGACCGCGACATCGACGTCGCCGCGCAGGACGTGCGCGATCGCGTGTCCGCGGCGCTGCGCAACCTCCCGGAGGACGCCGATCCGCCCGTCGTGCAGAAGGTGGACGCCGACTCCGATCCGATCATCACGATCGCGGTCTCGGGGCCGCGCGACGCGCGCGAGCTCTCCGAGATCGCCGACAAGACCGTGAAGCGGCAGCTCGAGCGCTCTCCGGGCGTCGGCGAAGTGCGCCTCGTCGGTGCGCGTGTCCGCACCATGAACGTGTGGCTCGACGCGGACCGGCTCGCGGAGTACCGGCTGCCGGTCTCGGCCGTGCGCGACGCGATCGCGGCGCAGAACGTGGACGCGCCCGGCGGCAACGTCACGTCGCGCGACCGCGAGCAGACGCTGCGCACGGTCGGGAAGCTGCCCGACGCGGCGGGCTTCGACCAGCTCGTCGTCGCGACCGTGGACGGCGTGCCCGTGCGGATCGCCGACGTCGGCCGCGCGGAGGACGGCACCGCGGAGCGCCGTACGTTCGCCCGTCTCGACGGCGAGCCCACCGTGGTCGTGGAGGTCATCCGCCAGTCGGGCGCGAGCACCGTCGCGGTCATCGAGAGCGTGAAGGCGGCGCTCCAGTCGATCCAGACGCAGCTCCCGTCCGACGTGCGACTCCTCGTCGTGCGCGACCAGTCGCGGTTCATCGTCGCGGCGCTCCGCGAGATCCGCGTTCACCTCGTGCTCGGAAGCGTGCTCGCGAGCGCGGTGGTCCTGCTCTTCCTCCGGAGCTGGCGCTCCACGCTGATCGCGTGCGTCGCGATCCCGACGTCCGTGATCGCGAGCTTCGCCGCCATGGAGGCGCTCGGCTACACGCTGAACAGCGTCACGATGCTCGCTCTCGTGCTCATGGTCGGAATCGTGATCGACGACGCGATCGTCGTGCTCGAGAACGTGTTCCGGTTCATCGAGGAGAAGGGCATGCGGCCCTTCGAGGCGGCGAGGGAGGCGACGGCGGAGATCGGTCTCGCCGTCATGGCGACGACGTTCAGCCTCGTCGTGATCTTCGCGCCCGTGTCCTTCATGTCGAGCGTCGCGGGGCGCTTCCTCGCGCAGTTCGGCGTGACGGCGGCCGCCGCCATCCTGGTCAGCCTCTTCGTGTCGTTCTCGCTCACGCCGATGATGTCGTCGCGCATGCTCCGCGCGGCCGACGCCTCGCCCGCGCACGGCGATCCGGCGACGCGCCGCGGGTTCGCGGCCTTCATCGAGCGCGCCTACCTCGCGATGCTCGGGTGGTCGATGCGCCACCGGTTCGTCGTCACGCTCGTGGCGCTCGGCACGATCGCAACGACGTGGCCGCTCGCCGCCGCGATGAAGCAGGAGTTCGTGCCGTCCGACGTCGACGAGGCGGAGTTCCAGGTGCAGGTGACCGCGCCCGAGGGGACGAGCCTCGACGCCATGGAGGACGCGACCGCCGAGATCGAGAAGACGATCCGCTCGGCGCCGCACGTGCGGGAGACGCTCTCGACGGTCGGCGGCGGGTTCCTCGGCCAGGTGAACACGGCGAGCATCTACGTCCGACTCGCGCCGCACGAGGAGCGCGTGTTCTCGATCGGCCGGTTCTTCAAGGCCGCTGTGAACGGCGAGCCGTCGGCCGCGTGGAAGGGCAACGCGTCGCAGGCCGACGTGATGGCGGAGATCGACCGGCGCCTGAAGCCGCTCGCGCCGCTGCGCTGCCAGGTCCGGAACTTCGTCTCGTTCAACATCGGCGGCGGCTCGTACGACATCGACTACGTGCTGAAGGGGCCCGTGCTCGAGGACCTCTACCGCTACGCCGAGACCCTGCGCGCGAAGGCGCTCGCGGCGGGCGGCTTCCGCGGACTCGACACCACGCTGCGCCTCGACAAGCCGGAACTGCGGGTGACGATCGACCGCGACCGCGCGGCGGACCTCGGCGTGCGCGTGCGCGACGTCGGTGCCGCGCTGCGTCTGCTCGTCGGCGGAGACGAGAAGGTGTCGCGCTTCCGCGATCCGGCGGCGGGCGAGGACTACGACGTGCGCCTGCGCCTCGCCGAGGAGGACCGCAACCGGCCCGGGCTCATCGACGTGCTGCGCGTGCCGGGCGGCGACGGACGGCTCGTCGAACTCTCGGCCGTGGCGACGGTCGAGCCGTCGCGCGCGGCGTCGCGGATCGACCGGCTCGACCGTCAGCGGATGATCTCGGTGCGCGGGTTCGTGGCGCAGGGCTACGCCCTCGGCGACCGGCTGGACGTGATGCGCTCCCTGTCGCGCGACCTCCAGATGCCGCCGTCCTACACCACGCAGGTCGTCGGCCGCGGCCGCGAGATGGAGCGCACGTTCGAGGAGTTCGCGTGGGCGTTCGGGCTCTCGGTCGTGCTGATGTACCTGATCCTCGCATCGCAGTTCGAGAGCCTCGTCCACCCGCTCACGATCCTGCTCTCGCTGCCGCTCTCGGTGCCGTTCGCGCTCTTCTCGCTCTGGGCCACCGACGGCACGCTCAACCTCTTCTCGGCGCTCGGCATCCTGGTGCTGTTCGGCGTCGTGAAGAAGAACTCGATCCTTCAGATCGACCACATGAACGGCCTGCGCGCGAAGGGACTGCCGCGTCTCGAGGCGATCCTCCAGGCGAACCGCGACCGCCTGCGGCCGATCCTCATGACGACGCTGGCACTCGTCGCCGGCATGCTTCCGCTGGCACTCGGCGCGGGTCCGGGAGCCGAGGAGCGGCGCGCGGTCGCGGTCGTCGTCATCGGCGGACAGACGCTGTGCCTCCTGCTCACGCTGCTCGTCACGCCCGTCGCGTACTCGCTCTTCGACGACGTCGCGGCCCGGCTCCGTAAGAAGCCCGCTGCGGAGACGTCCGCGACCGCGACCGAGACGCCCGGGTAGCGTCGGGCGCGGAGCGGGCGACGCCGGTCGCGCGAGAGGCGGTGTGACGGACGGGGCCGCCGCGTTAGTGGCCGTCCCGAAACAACTGACGCACTCTGTCACGCGGGTTGCTCACGCGGTCCGCGCGGGCGTAGGTGCCGGTCGCCGGCAACCCGCGCGCCCGCGAGCGGCTGCGGCCCAGGAGCCGCCTGACTGCGTTGGGCGCGCTCGGAAACTGGCAGGCAAGTTGCCTTCGCGCGCCCGCCTTGCAGGCGACCCCTGGGCCGCAGCGGAGTTGCGTCAGTTGTTTCGGGACGGCCACTTAGTCTCTGCGTCCATGAGACTCAACCGCGTCGTCCCTTTCGTCCTCGCCGCCGGTTTCGCGCTGGCGTCCGCCGGTTGCGAGGGCATGTCGAAGAACGTCGACGGTCTCCTCGCCGGCGGCGCCGGAGCGGCGCTCGACGACTCGACGATCGCCGACGGCCTTCGCCAGGCGCTCGAGGTCGGGACCGAGCGCGCGGTCGCGAAGACGTCGGCCGTCGGCGGGTTCCTCGGCAACAAGCTCATCCGGATCGCGGTCCCCGAGGAACTCGGCAAGATGACGTCGGCGCTGCGCAAGATCGGCATGGGTTCGCAGGTCGACGAACTCGAGAAGTCGATGAACCACGCCGCCGAGAAGGCGTCGGCCGAGGCGACGGCCATCTTCTGGGAGGCCGTGAAGGGCATGTCGATCGAGGACGCGCGCGTCGTGCTCGAAGGCGGCAAGCACTCGGCGACGAACCTCCTGCGCGAGCGGACGTCCGATCAGCTCACGTCGCGCTTGCGTCCGATCGTCACGCAGAAGATGGACGAGGTCGGCGTCTCGCGGCTCTACGGCGACCTCGTCGCGAGCTACAACGCGCTGCCGCTCGGGCAGAAGCCCGCGATGGACATGCCGCAGTACGTGACGAGCGAGGCGCTCGACGGCGTCTTCACGATGCTCGCGAAGGAGGAGGAGAAGATCCGCGCCGACCCGCTCGCGCGGACGACGGACCTCCTGAAACTCGTCTTCAAGTAGGCGCGGGCTAGGAGTCCGGCCGAGGTCGTTACTCGGCCGGACTCCTAGCGCAGCGAGATCGGGCCCTTGCCCCCGGGCGGCATCGATCCCGGGCCGGGGACGACGAGGCGCGACGACTCTCGGCGCTGCATCTCGCGCGCCTCCTCGACCATCTGCTCGACCGCATCGCGGACCGCGTCGGGGAATTTCTCGATGGCCTCGCGCAGGTCCTTCGCGTCGATCTGTGCTGAGACGGGCAGCGGCCCGGCCTGCGACATCAGTTGCGTCGCGGCGATGAAGAGGACGGGGCGCGACGCGTCGTCGGCGCCGTCGACCTTCACCGGCGTCAGCCGGCGCAGCGTCGCCACCTGGAGGTCCGTGAAGACGTCCTCCCGGTAGAGGTTGGAGACATCGACCCGGAGGTCGCCTGCGAGGGAGTTGTTGGGGTTGGTCACGCCGAGATCGTGCCCGGGAAGGGCGCCGGGACGGAGGGAAACCTGGAGAGAGGGGCGGAAGCGGCGGGGACGCCGCCCGCCGGCAGCGCGGGCCGCTCGCAGCGCAGTGGGCCGCTCCTGCGTGCGGGAGGCGGCGGCGCACGTCGCGTACATTGTCGCGCCTTGGACGACACGACGACCGGCTCACGACCGTCGCCCGCGCTCGCGCCGGCGCGCGTCGTGGCCGGCGTCTTCGTCGCGCTGCTCGCGGTCTACTGCCTGACGTCGCCCGGGAACGTGAACGCGGTCGATTCGTGGCCCGCTCTCGGCGAGGCGGCCGCCCTCGTCGACCGCGGATCCGTCGGGTTCGCCGATCTCGACCCCGTGGTGTACGGCGACGACGTGAGGAAGGTGCTCCACCACGCCACGGCGAACACCGCCGAGCCGACCAACAAGTACGGTTTCGGGCTCCACGTCCTGCTCGTGCCGGCGTACCTCGCGGCGCGGATCGTCTCGGCGTTCACCGGGGCCGCGCGTCTCGAGGCCGCGTCGTTCACGTTCGCGTTCGTGAACCCGGTCGCCGCCGCCGCCACCGCCGCGTGCGTGCTCGCGCTGCTCGTCCGCCTCGGCTGTTCGATCCGTCGATCCCTCTGGACGACGCTCGCAGTCGGTCTCGGAAGTTTCGCGTGGCCGCTGTCCGGGATCTCGTACTTCGACCCGGTGCAGACGGCGCTCGTGGCCGCGGTGCTGCTCCAGGCCGTGAGGACGCGGCAGAGCGGGCGTACGGGCGACGCGTGGCTCCTCGGCGGGCTCGTGGTGCTCGCGGTGCTCTCGAAGCTCGCGATGGCGCCGCTCGTCGGCATCGCGTCGCTCGTCGCGATCCGCTCCGCCGCGGACCTGCGCCGCTACCTCGCCGCCGGCGTCGTGTCCGTGCTCGTGCTGGTCGCCGCCGTGGCCGCCGTGAACACGGCGCGGTTCGGCGATCCGTGGACGAGCGGCTACGAACCCGAGCAGTTCGCGATCCCCTGGCTGCGAGGGCTGAAGACGCTCTTCCTGTCGTTCGACCGCGGACTCGTGTGGTTCTTCCCGCTCCTCCCGGCGGCGCTCTACGGTCTCGTCCGCCTCGGGCGGAGTCACGGCCGCATCGCGGTGCTGCTCGCGCTGGCGAGCGCGACGTACGTCGCGATGCACGTCACCTACCGTCACCTGCACGGCGGACACTGCCTCGGCCCCCGCTACCTGCTCCCGCTCATGCCGATCCTCGCTGTCGGTCTCGCCGAGTCGGCCGGAGTCGTCCGCGGCGCCGCGCGTCCGCTCGCCGGGGCCTTGGCACTCGGGATCTGCATCCTCTGGACGGCACCGATGGCGACGTCCGCGTACTTCCTGGTCGACGCCGTGCGTCACGAGGTGGACCGCGCGGGCGGTACGCCCCTCGACGAACCGGTCCCCGTCACGACCGCTCGTCTCGTCGCCGCGAAGGGCATCACGCCGCCGGACGACATCCCGCTCGCGTCCTTCTCGAGTTCTCCGGTCGCGGGCTCGGTCCGGTTCGCGGCGCGCGACAACGGAGGCTTCCAGTGGTGGTGGGTGAAGCCGCACCCGCGTCTTCCCGCCGCGCTGCGTTTCGGCGCGGCGCTCGTGATCGCGGCGCTCGCCGCGGCCGGCGCGCGGGAGATCAGCGCGGCTTGCGCGCGAGGGCGACGAGCGACTGACCGAACGGGAGCGGCGCCACCCGCTCGAGACGGCGCATCCACGGGATGATGCGCTCGTAGAACCCCATCTGGCCCGACGGGATGATCCGCCGCTTGAGGATCCGTCCGTTCACGAACCAGCCGAACGCGCCGAGCCGGTTGATGAACCGCAGGTCCTCCACCACGAACCCCGCGCGTTCGAGCTTCTCCCGCAACTCCTTCTTCCCGTACCTGCGGAAGTGCCGGTCCGTGCGGTCCATGCTGCCGTAGAGCACCTGCATCGCGGGGACCACGATCCCGAGCCCGCCGCCGGGCGTCAGGAGCTCGCGGATGCGAGAGAGGAAGCGGACGTCGTCCTCCACGTGCTCGATCACGTTGAACGAGGTCGCGCTGTCGAGGCGCCGCGCGACGAGCGGCGCGAGGTCGTCCTCGAAGAGGTCGCACAGCACCGCTTCGTAGTTCGGATGGCTGCCGAACCGCTCGCGCAGCGATTCCACGTAGCGCGGCTCGACGTCGAGACTGACGACGAGCTCGCGGTCGAGCAGGAACTTCGTCACGTTGCCGAACCCGCTGCCCACGTCCACCACGCGGCGGCCGAGGACCGGCGCCACGGCGTCGTAGAGCCAGCGGTTGTAGTTGTGCGCGTCGCCCAGGATCTCCTGGATGACGAACGTCTCCTCCGCGTTGACGCCGGAGAGCTCCATCACGAGGGCTCGTGCGCGAGCGGGACGGCGCCCTGCACCGGGACCGCCTCCCGCGCCGCGGAGAGCGAGGTCCGTCCTTCGAGGCGGATGAGCCGGAGCATGTACTCGAGCACTCCGCCGGCGAAGAGCTGCGCCGCGGTGATGAGCAGGTAGCCGCCGGCGAGGACGTTGACCCACGGCATGTCGCCGACGTCGCCGTGCGCCACGTACCGGACGAGTCCGCGGCCGTTCAGAACGAGGACGCCGGCCACCGCCGCGGCCGCGAGCGAGAGCCCCGCGACAGGCGTCAGCGCACGCGCGATGAGACGCCTCACCGGATTGGCGCTGGCCGGCGTGCCGACGAACATCTCCTTCAGTCCCTCGCCGAGCGCCCCGGCGAAGAGGAGCGTCTGTCCGAGCACGGCGAAGACGGCGATCGAGACCATGCGGTAGACGTCGCCCTCTTCGAGCCGCCCGCCGCGGAGGATCTCGCCGAGAGGACGGACGAGGAACACGAGGGCGAGCGCGAGGAAGACGCCGCCCGCGGTGCCGAGCATCCGGAACGGCTGGAAGAGGAGTGCCGTCTCGAGGATCGTGCGCAGAAAACGCACGCCGTCGCGCACGACGGAGAGCTTCGAGCGTCCCTCGCGCTCGGCGTACGGCATGGGGCACTCCTCGATCCGCATGTCACCGGAGAGGAGCACCTTCGCGGTCATGGCGGGCGTGAAGTTGAGGCCGTCCGGCAGCGGCGAGAGACGCTGATAGGCGCTGCGCGTGAGCACGCGCATCCCGCTCGCGGTGTCGGTGACGCGGCGCAGCGCCAGCACGCCGAGCATCGCCGCGAACATCCGGTTGCCGAGCCGACGCACGGCGGGCATCGCCGTCCCGGCGCCGAGTCGCGAGCCGATGACGACGTCGCAGCGGCGCGTCACGAGCGTCCGCGCGAGCGTCTCGAACATCGCCGGCCGGCAGGTTCCGTCGGCGTCGCAGAACGCCAGGAGGTCGCCCTTCGCGGCCTCGAAACCGGCCTTCAGCGCGCCGCCGTAGCCGTGGTTCGAGCCGAGCGACAGGACCCGCACGCCCGCGACCGCCGACGCCCGCTCGGCCGTCCGGTCGGTGCTCCCGTCGTCCACCACGATCACCTCGACCGCACCCACTCCGGGGACGGCGGAGATCGCCGCCGACGCGACGATCGCCTCCTGCGCCACGGCGGCGACGGAGCCCTCCTCGTTCAGCGCGGGCAGCACGATGGTGAGCACGCGCGCATGGTCATCGTCGCGCGCCGAGTCGGCAAGGAGGAACGTCGTGGGCGGCGCGGGGCGTGCGCGGCCCTTGTCCTGCGTCACGACGGCGCAGCGGTTCTCCCGCGCCCCCTCAGGCGATCTCCTCGTCAGGCGCGCGCGGGTCGCCGACCTCGGTCCAGTGGATGGCGTCGGTTCCGTGCCCGGGCAGTGCCGCCTCGCATTCCGTGCCGAAGTTCGTGTCGACGACGAGCTTCACGACGTCGGAAGCGGGTCGTCGTGGAACTGCGCGAGCCACGCGGCGTAGGCCAGCGACTCGCGAAGGTCCTCGCGCTCGAGGTACGGATAGGCCTTGAGGATCGCGGCGTCCGTGTTGCCCGCGGCGAGGAGTTCCAGCACGTTCCTGACCGTGACCCTCATGTCGCGGATGCACGGCATCCCGCCCATGCGGTCGGGGTGGACGGTGATGCGCGGGAACTGCGAGTTGACGAGTTGCCCGCGCGGCGAGGCGCGCGGATTCCGGCGCTTCTCGACGGGTTTCTTGCGCAGTGGCACGCGCGGAGTCTACCTGCCAATCGGTTCGCGGAGGCGGCCCCGGAGCGCGCCGCCGGCGACGTCAAGCTCAACCGACGGCGCCGAGAACGCCCACGTCGTCCTGAAGCCAGCCACCGTGCTCCTCTTTGGTGATGAATTCTCGGATGAGCCGCTGGTCCTCCGGAGTCGCTTCGAGGAGTAGCGAGTTGAACACCGGCGCGTCGGATTCGCGGGTGAGTCCGAGGAGCAGGTCACCCGCCCAGTCCGGGAGAGTTCTCATGAGGCGCGGGAGTTCGCGGAGCACCGCGGCGCAACGCGCGGGAGGTGCGAATCGATCGAGGGCTCCGATGGCACGTTGGTACGCCCCGTAGTCATGCTTGGCCTGGATGGACTCGACGATCGCGAGTGCGAACTCGTCGCCCTCGGAGCCGTCCGGCATCTGGAGCAGTTCCAGATACCGATTGAATCGCGCTTCGGCTTCGGGCTGCGGCACCGACGTGGCGTCGTCTTGGACGATCTGCCCGACGCGGAGCAGTTCGGCTCGCCAGAGTTTGAATGCGTCGTCCATGCAGGTCGGCAGAGCACGCACCGGCAAGAGAAGTCGGCGCCGCTACTTCTTCTCCCACTTGTAGAGCTCGATGACGTCCGCGAGCGTCTTGCCCTCGTCCACGATCTCCCGCCGCACGCGGTTCTCCTTCTCCAGCACGTCCTGCGCGCGGTTGGCGATCTGGACGGCCTGGGCGCGCGGGATCGAGATGACGCCGTCGTCGTCGGCCACGATCCAGTCGCCGGGCTCGATCACGTCGGAGCCGATGCGGATGGCCACGTTCTCCTCGCCGAAGCCCTTCGGCTCGCCGGCGTTCGGGACCTGGTGCGTCGCCCACGCGGGGAAGCCGACCTTGCGGATCTCGGGCGTGTCGCGGATGGCGCCGTGGATGACGACGCCCGCGAGCTTCCGCTGGACGGCGCTGTAGGTCGCGAGCTCGCCCCAGATCGCGGGAGGGACGCCGCCCGCGTCGATGACGAGGATCGACCCTGCCGCCGCGTGGTCGATTGCCTCGACGGGCTTCGCCCAGTCGCCGGGCGCGGTGCGAACGGTGTACGCGGGGCCGACGGCGCGCGCGCCGGGGACGACGACGCGCAGGCCCGCGAGCGGCGGGTGGCGGTGCCACGCGTCGGAGACGTTCGGCACGCTGACGCGCGCGAAGATCGCGCGGATCGCCTCGTCGGTGCCGCCGCGCTTGAAGAGGTCGGTCGCGACCCTTTCGCCGGTGTCGATCGCGCGGCGGATCTGGCGCGTCGCCTCGGTCGCATTCTCGGACTTGCTGATGAACCCGCCCACGATCACCACGCCCGCGCCGGCCGCGACGGCGTCGGCGGCGGATTCGCTGTGGATCCCGCCCGCGACCGCGACGGGGATCGACACTGCGGCCGCGACGCGGCGGAGCTTCTCGAACGCATCCTTGCCCGCCATCTGGTCGTCGATCGGACAGTGGACGCCGACGAACGCGGCGCCCCACTCCTCCGCCTGCTTCGCGCGGGTCACGGGGTCGGGGTGACCGAGGAGATCGACGTAGACCCGGCAGCCGTAGTTACGGCCGGCCTCGATGCACTCCTTCACCGTCGAGTCGGACGCCACGCCGAGCACGGTCGCGATCGACGCGCCCGCCTTCGCGGCGATCTCCACCTCGGCGCGGCCGGCATCCATCGTCTTCGCGTCGCAGACGATCGGGATGCTCGGGAACTCGCGGTGGAGCAGGCGCACGGCCTCGAGGCCCTCGGCCTTGAGCAGCGGCGTGCCGACTTCGAGGAAGTCGGCGCCGCCCGTGACCGCCTCGCGAGCGCACTTCAGCGCGCGCGAGTTGTCCACGTAGTCGAGCGCCACCTGGAGGAGGACTTTCCTGGCCATGGCAGCCACGTTATCCGCGGGGCGCCGCGCTCCGGTCGTTTCGGCAGCGGACGCGGGCCGGACGCGACCGCATGCCGGTCCGTCTCGAAGAGGACCAATCCGCGAGTGCGCGAGCCCGCGGCCGGCCCCGCCGCCCCCAGGGTCCAGACTTTGCTTGTCCGGTTTCCGGGGGCTCGCTAGCCTCCGGGATTGCCTCGTTTCCTGACGTCCCACGGACGGCGGGGGTCATCCCCTGCCGTTCTTCGTTCCGGGATGGGTCCGGGAACGGGGTTCAGGAGGCATGGACTATGGAAGGCCCGGAACTGCTGCGGTTGGTCGACGCGATCCACCGTGAGCGGAACATCGACAAGGAACAGCTCTTCCAGGGTCTCGAGCACGCCTTGATCACCGCGGCCCGCCGCAAGCTCGGCGAGTCCGCCGAGGTGTTCGTCAACATCGACCGGGAGAGCGGCGACGTCACGGTGACCGGTCCCGGCGGCAAGAAGATGGACCTCGCGGAGCTCGGGCGCATCTCGGCCCAGACGGCGAAGCAGGTCTACGGCCAGATCCTGCGCGAGGCCGAGCGCGAGGTGATCTTCTCGGAGTACGACCGGTTCCAGCGGGCGCTCGTCACCGGCACGGTGTACCGGCTCGACGGGACCGCCGTGATCATCAACCTCGGCAAGACCGAGGGCTTCCTCCCGAAGCACGAGCAGGTCCGCGGCGAGAGCTACCGCATCGGCGACCGGGTCCTCTGCTACGTCGTCGAGGTGAAGAAGATCGGCAACCGCGTGAAGATCATCCTCTCGCGGAGCCACCCCGACATGCTCCGGCGCCTCTTCGAGCGCGAGATCCCCGAGGTCGCCGACGGCGTGGTCGAGATCGTCGGTCTCGTCCGCGAGGCGGGCTACAAGACGAAAGTCGCCTGCAACAGCCTCGATCCGAAGGTCGACCCCATCGGAGCCTGCGTCGGCGTGCGCGGCACGCGAATCAAGAACATCATCGACGAGCTCGGCGGCGAGAAGATCGACATCATCAAGTGGAGCGACGAGCCCGAGGTCCTGATCGTCAACGCGCTGAAGCCGGCGCAGATCAACTCGATCACGCTCTACGAGGACTCGAAGAAGGCGCTGGTCGTCGTGGACGAGGACCAGCTCTCCCTCGCGATCGGCAAGAAGGGCGCGAACGTGCGCCTCGCTTCGAAGCTCACCGGGTGGGACATCGACATCATGTCGGAGGCCGAGGCGAAGGAGAAGGGCGTGTTCGACGTGCCCGCCTCCACGACCACGGTCGATCCAGGCGAAGCCGGCTCCGCTGCGGCGGAGCCGATCGCCGGCACCACGGAGCCGATCGCCGGCGCGGCGGAGCCGATCGCCGGCGCCGCGGATGCGTCGCCGGCGGAACCGGCGTTGTCCGCGGAGCCGGAGTCCGCACCGCCCGTGGCGGATCCGTCCCCCGCCAAGGGCGGGAGCCCTGAGAGCGGGTCCGGGGTTTGACCGCCCCGGTTCTAGAGGAAACGAAAGGAAGCGGTTTATTGCGCGTCTACCACGTCGCCCGTGAGCTGGACCGGCCCAACAGGGCCGTGTTGCAGCTCCTGCGCGAGCTCGGGTTCACCGTCTCCAGCCACATGGCCCGCCTCGCTCCCGAGGAGGAGACCGGACTGCGCGAAGCGGTCGAGCGCCAGCACCGCGGCGCGCCCGCGGTCCGCGCGTCGCACACGACCGCGGCCTCCGTGCAGGCCTCGCAGGTCGCCGAGGTGGTCGTCAAGCTCGACCTCGACATCCAGAAGGGCAAGGACGGCAGCCGTCCGGGCGCCGCAGCGCCGCGACCGGGTGCCGCGCCGACGGCGGCGCAGCAGACGCGCGTCCAGCCCCGCCCCGTCGTGACGAAGGGCAAGAAGCCCGTCAAGACGATGGGCATCCCGAAGCCCGCGCGCGACAAGGACGAGCTCCAGGAGGAGCTGATCCGCGAAGCGGAGCGCGAAGGCATCGAGATGGTCAGCGTGGACGACGCCACGTTCGGACCGCCGCTGCCCCCGCCGACCGGACAGCCCGAGGGCGTGCTGCGCACAGTGGACCTCTCCGCGGTCGAGGACGCCCCCGAGCCGCCGCCCGCCATGAAGCGGCGCGCCGTCGTCAACGTGGGCGGACGCCAGATCCGCACGCTGCAGCGCAGGAAGCAGCGCGGTCCCAAGGCGCCGCCGGTCCAGGCGTCGCAGACGCTCGAGGTGGTCGTGCCGGTCTCGATCAAGGAGTTCTCCCAGACGGTGGGAGTCCGCGCGCAGGACATGATCCGCCACCTGATGCAGGCCACGGGCGAGCTCACGTTCAACATGAACACCGTGCTCGACGAGGCCCAGGTCACGGCCCTCGCGGCGGCGTTCGACAGGAAGGTCACGATCGTCGCGGAGAAGTCCGCCGAGGAGCAGCTCGAGGAGTCGAAGGTCGAGGGCGAGCTCGCCGCGGAAGGCGACCTCGTGGCGCGTCCGCCGGTCGTCACGATCCTCGGCCACGTCGACCACGGCAAGACCTCGCTCCTCGACAAGATCAGGAAGGCGAACGTCGCCGCCGGCGAGTTCGGCGGGATCACGCAGCACATCGGCGCCTTCCAGGTCGTGACCGAGTCGGGCAACACGGTCACGTTCCTCGACACGCCGGGCCACGCCGCTTTCACCGCGATGCGCGCGCGCGGCGCCCAGGTGGCGGACATCGTCGTCCTCGTCATCGCCGCCGACGACGGCGTGATGCCGCAGACCGAGGAGGCGATCAACCACGCGAAGCTCGCGGAGGTGCCGATCCTCGTCGCGCTGAACAAGTGCGACAAGCCCAACGCCAACCCGATGCGCGTGAAGCAGCAGCTCACGGCGCACGGCCTCTCGCCCGAGGACTGGGGCGGCGAGACGATCTGCGTCGAGGTCAGCGCCCTGACCGGCGCGGGCATCGATTCGCTGCTCGAGTCGATCGCGCTCGTGGCCGAGGTCGAAGAGCTCGTCGCGAACCCGAAGGCGCCCGCCGCGGGCCACGTCATCGAGGCGCGCAAGGACCCGCACCGCGGCGTCATCGCCACGCTGCTCGTCGAGGACGGCACGCTCTCGCGCGGCGACGTCGTCGTCGCCGGCATGGGCGTCGGCCGCGTGCGCACGATGCTCGACAGCACCGGCAAGACGCTGAAGGCAGCGCTCCCGGGAACCCCGGTCGAGCTCTTCGGCCTCGACGACGTCCCGGACGCGGGCGACCCGTTCCACGTCGTCGCCGACGAGCGCCTCGCGCGTCAGGCCGTCGAGGAGCGCAAGCTCACGCTGCGCGAGGGCACGCAGTTCCAGCGCCCGCAGGCCACGCTCGAGAGCCTCTTCGCGGAGTCCGCCGAGGAGAAGAGCGAGAAGACGCTCAACCTCATCCTGAAGGCGGACGTGCGCGGCTCGCTCGAGCCCCTGAAGGTCGAGCTCGAGAAGCTCGAGCACAAGGAGGTGCAGCTCAACCTCCTCTACGCGACGCTCGGCGCCGTGACGCAGAGCGACGTCGACGCCGCCATCGCGAGCAACGCCGTCATCATCGGCTTCCACGTGCTCAGCGAGTCCGCGGCGCGGAAATCCGCGGAGCGTGTGGGCGTGCAGATCCGCCACTACAACGTCATCTACGAAGTCGTGGACGACCTGAAGGCGGCGCTCGAGAACATGCTGGCGCCCGAGCAGAAGGAGAAGATCACCGGCCACGCGGAGATCCGTCAGCTCTTCGCCAGCTCGAAGTTCGGCAACGTGGCGGGCTGCTTCGTGGTCGACGGCCTGGTCCGGCGCGCGGACTACATCCGCATCTACCGCGAAGGCCGGCTCATCTACGGCACGCCCGACAAGGCCGTGCAGGTGGACTCGCTCCGCCGCGTGAAGGACGACGTGCGCGAGGTCCGCGAGGGCTTCGAGTGCGGCATCCGCATCTCCGCCTACCAGGACATCAAGCAAGGCGACGTCATCGAGTTCTACGAGATCAAGGAACACAAGCGGACGCTCGAGTCCTAGTCCTTCAACGCCTCGTCCGCGGAGCATCAGCGGAAACGAAACCGTGCACGTCGGCGTCCTGCAGGTCGAGCTCTCCATCCCGGGCGCCTACTCGTTGAAGGAGAAGCGCCACGTGCTGAAGGGACTCCTCGAGCGTCTGCGCCGCGACTTCGGCGTGTCGGCGGCCGAGGTGGACCGAGAGGACGTGTGGAACAGCGCGATCGTCGGGGTCGCCTTCGTGAGCAACGAGTCGAGGCACGCGGAGGCGCATCTGCAGAAGGCGCTGAACTCGCTCTCGAGAGTTCGCGACGTGGACGTGGCCGATTCCCAGATCGAGGTGCTCTGATGACCGCCGACATCCGCCTGAAGCGGCTCGAGAAGCTGGCGCTCCACCGGGCGAGCGAGGTCGTGCTCCACGAGCTCTCGGACCCGCGGATGACGTTCATCACGCTCACGCGCGTCGAGCTCGCGAAGGACCTCTCCCACATCGCGATCTACTGGTCCACCCTCGGCGAGGGCGGCCAGCGCACGAAGGTCGAGCACGCGCTGCGCGACGCGGCGCCGCTCGTGCAGACGCAGATCGCGAAGGTCTTCGCCACGCGCAGGACGCCGCACGTGACCTTCAAGTTCGACCCGTCGATCGCGGGTGCGGTGCGGGTCTCGGGCATCCTCGACGCGATCAAGAAGGAGCGCACCGAGCGGACGGGCGGCGCAGAGGAGTGAGCCGGTGACTCGGGGCTTCGTCACCGTGGTCTCCGGCGCGCCGCGCTCCGGCACGTCGATGATGATGCGCATGCTCGAGGGCGGCGGCATCGCGCCGCTCACCGACGGCGTCCGCGTCGCCGACCACGACAACCCGCACGGCTACTTCGAGTACGAGCCGGTCAAGCGCACGAAGGCCGACTCGTCGTGGCTCGCGGGCGCCGAGGGCCGCGCCGTGAAGATGGTCCACCTCCTCCTCAGGGACCTGCCGGCGGACCGCAGCTACCGCGTGGTCCTGATGCGCCGCGACCTGAAGGAGATGATCACCTCGCAGCGGCGGATGCTCGAGCGGCTCGGCCGCGAGGGCGGCAAGCTCTCCGACGAGCGCATGGCGGAGATCTTCGCGGCTCAGCTCGACGAGACGGAGCGCTGGCTCCGGTCGCAGGCCGCGT
This sequence comes from Planctomycetia bacterium, assembly GCA_031404455.1. GTDB lineage: Bacteria > Planctomycetota > JAJSAM01 > JAJSAM01 > JAJVHW01 > JANNHP01. Next base: position 16,638 of record JANNHP010000230.1, read on the forward strand.
TCTCCTGCCTCGCCGTGAGCTACAACGACCTCGTCGCGAACCCGGGACCGCACGTCGACCGGCTCGTCGAGTTCCTGGGCGGAGGGCTCGACGCCGAAGCGATGTGCGCCGTCGTCGATCCGGCGCTCTACCGCAACCGCTCGCGCTCCTGATCAGTCGCGCGCCGTCGCGACGACCCATCGCGCCGCGCGCTCAGGGACGCCGGGAAAGTCCATGCGCCTGCGAAGCCGCGCCAGCGCGGCGAGCGCCGCCTCGCGGCCGGGGCCGCCGGGCAGGACGCGCAGGAGCGCGTTCGCGATCGCGGCCTCGTCTCCCGGACGCGCCAGGAACTCCGGCTCGATGAGTTCTCCCGACAGCAGGTTCGGCAGCGCGATGAACGGCGCGACGACGAGCAGCTTCGCGAGGACGCGGCCGAGTGCCGAGGTCCGGTAGATGACGACCGCCGGCACGCCGTGCGCCGCGAGGTGCAGCGTCGCCGTCCCCGAGACGGTGATGGCCGCGTCGGCCGCGGCCATCGCATCGTCGCTCCGTTCGGGCGGAGCGATCGCGAGCGGCACACGGTCGCCGCGGATCTTCTCGACGAGCGGACGCAGGCGTTCGGAGGCGAGCGGCAGCACGAAGCGCGCGCCGGGGTGCATCAGGAGCACGCGCTCGGCGACGTCGATCTCGATGGGGAGGTTGTGGAGCACCTCGGAGGTGCGGCTGCCCGGGAGCAGCGCGACGAGCGGCGATCCGCCGAGCCCCGAGCGGAGCGCCGCGCGGTACGCCTCGTCCTTCTCCTTCGCCGCGAGGTGCGCGAAGAGCGGGTGGCCGACGAACGCCGCCGCGGCGCCGGCCTCGCGGAAGATCGGCTCCTCGAACGGGAGGAACGCGAGCACGCGGGTCACGTCTCGCGCCAGCTTCTTCGTGCGCCACGGCGCCCACGCCCAGACCTGGGGAGCGACGTACTCGACGAAGGGCACACCGCGCGCCCGCGCCGCGCGCGCGAGCCGGAGGTTGAGGCCCGGGTAGTCCACCCCCACCACGACGTCGGGCGGATCCTCGGAGAAGCGCACGAGGAGGTCCCGGTAGAGGGTGAAGAACTGCGGCGCCCGGCGCGCCACCGGCCACACGCCCATCACGGGGTCGGAGACGAGATCGGCGGTGAGCCGCACGCCGGCCGCAGCCATCTTCGGGCCGCCCACTCCCTCGAGCTCGGCGCCGGGGACGAGTCGCCGGATCGCCGTGGCGAGATCGGCCGCGTGCAGGTCGCCCGACGGCTCGCCGGCAATGAGGAAGACGCGCAGCGCCTGCCGCGACACGGCGGGAGCCTCGGACGGCGAGGCGTCGAGGCCCGCGCGGATCGTGGCGAGCATCCGCGCGCGGTCAGCGGATCCAGTGAACGCCGCGCGCGCGAGCCGCGGGAGGAACGGCACGAAGCCGAAGGCCGCGCCGAGCGCCGCGGCGCAGGCGTCGAAGTTCGCTCGGATGCGGACCCCGGACACGTCCCGAGGCTAAGTGGCCGGGTCGAAACAACCGACGGACTCTGTCACGCGGCTTGCGCCCGAGTTACTGGATCGCCTTCCAGAAGTTCCCGTCGGCGCCGCGCGTGCCGAAGGCGATCTGCCCGGTGATGCGGGTGATGTCCGCCGTGCGGAACCCCGCGCCCGCAAGGAGCAGCGCACAGCCGGCGCCCTGGTAGCGCGGGTCGGTCGTGGTCATCATCTCGCAGCGCTCGTTCGCGAAGAACGTGCGGTGGCCCGTGCCGCCGAAGTGGCCGGGGTACGCGTAGCACGACCAGGACACGTTCGAGATCGACGGGTCGAGCACGCCCGCCGAGCCGCCGCCGCCGGCGAGCTCCTGGATGCCCACACCGGCCGCCGCAGGCAGGTAGAGGCGGAAGAAGAACCCGCTGCGCTGCGATTCGCCGGAGGGGCCGACGAGGGCGATCGAGGTCGAGAGCGTCGAGGTGGCCATGCGCGAGCTGCCGCGGACCGTGACGATCCCGCCGAGTTCGGCCAGATAGCCGTACTCGCCCTGCCCGTCGGCGTTCTCGTCAGCGTAGCCGGCGCGCTGGAACTGGACCTGCGCCGTCGTGATGCCGCGGAGGATCGAGATCGCGGCCGTCTCGTTGGCGCCGAGCCGTGCCGAGAGCAGGTTGGGGATCGCGATCGACGCGATGATGGCGATGATCGCGATCACGATCATCAGCTCGATGAGGGTGAAGCCCGACTTCAGTGACTTGGGGACACGCATGGTGACTCTCGCTCCTCGCGGCCGTTCTGTGGGCACGGACTCTCTCCGGTACCGAATCGGCCTTCCCTTGCCCGGAACCTGAGCGAGAAACGAAAGTTCTCAGATCGAGGGGACGCCGCGACCCCGACTCCCCATCGTGGTGAACCTCGGGGCTCGGAACGCGGACCTTGGATCGAGGCTCAGCGACCCTTGGCGAGGCGCTCCGCGAAGACCCGCGCCAGCGTGATCGCCATTCCGGGCTGCGCAGCGAGGAGCGAGCGGAAATCGGCGGCGCCGAGCACGCTCACGACCGCGTCGGACGTCGCCGTGACGGTGGCCATGCGCGGAGCGTCCGAGATGGCCGCCATCTCGCCGAAGGACGTGCCGGGGCCCACGCGCGCGATCTCCGATCCGTCGCGTTCGATCTTCAACTCGCCGGAGTGCACGAGGAAGAGGTCGGTGCCCGGGTCGCCCTGGCGAAAGACCACGGTCCCCGCCGCGATCCGGCGCTCGTGCATCTCCTCAGCCATGGCGTCGCGGAACGTGCGCGGCAGGCCCTTGAACATGTCGATCTTGCCGAGGGCGTCGACCACCTCTGCCGCGGGGATCTGCCGGAGCGACGCCGTGAGCTTCATGTTCTCCGAGTAGTCGATCGGGACGACGACGAGCGCCGGGCGGCCGCACTCGAACGCCTGCTCGAGCATCGGCGCCACGTCGGCGGCGCTCTTCGCGATGAACCCGGCCATGTGGAACGCTTCCGCGAGCTTCGCGAAGTCGGGGTTGGTGAAGTCGATGTGCGAGTGCTTCCCGTACGCAGTCTGCTGCTTCCACTTGATGAGGCCGTACTGCGAGTCGGCCCAGACCATGACCACGATGTTGAGCTTCTCGCGCACCGCGGTCTCGAGGTCCTGCACGTTCATCAGGAACCCGCCGTCGCCGCAGATCGCGAGCACGCGGCGGTCCGGGTGGACGAGCTTCGCGGCGATGGCGCCGGGGAGAGCGAAGCCCATCGAGCACCAGCCGTTGCTGACGAGGATCGTGTTCGGCTCATCGGTCTGGAGGTACCGGGAGATCCACATCTTGTGCGCGCCGACGTCGGAGAGGATCACGTCCTTCTGGCCGAGGACGCGGCGCACGTCGGCGAGGACGCGCTGCGGCTTCACGGGGAAACCCTCGTCGGCGTCGTGGCGGTGGAAGTCGGCGAGCATCGCCTCGCGGTACTTCGCGTAGCAGGACGGCGCGGGGCGCGACATCCCCTCCGTCGCGGCGGAGAGTGCATCGAGCGAGAGCGCGATGTCCCCCACCACCTCGGCGGCCACGCGGTACGCGTCGTCCACCTCGGCGACGCAGTGATCGACGTGCACGATCGACTTCGTCACGCCCTTGTTCCAGGCCTTCGGGTGGTACTCGACCATGTCGAAGCCCACCGCGATGACGCAGTCCGACTCCTCGACGGCGACGGCGGGCCAGTCGCGCTGACCGAGCCCGATCGTGAAGAGGCAGAGCGGGTCGGACGGCGGGAAGGCGCCCTTGCCCATGAACGTGTTCAGCACCGGGATTCCGTTCTGCCGGGCGAACGCGCGGAGCTCTGCGGACGCGTGGTTCCGCAGCGTCCCGTTGCCCGAGAGGATGATCGGGAACTTCGCTTTCCTGATGACGGCCGCGGCCTCGTCGATCGCCTGCTTGCGCGGGGCGCTGCGGTGCACGGGGCGCGGCGGGATCGGCCGCGCGAGCGTCGGGTGTTTCGCGACGTCCTCCGGGAGGTCGATGTGCGTGGCGCCGTACTTGTCGGTCGTCGCGAGCTGGAACGCCTTGCGCACGATCTCGGGGATCGAGTCCGCTGAGAGCACCGAGGCTCCCCACTTCACCGTGGGCTTGAAGAGCGCCACGAGGTCCATCGCCTGGTGCGACTCCTTGTGCAGGCGCGTCGTCGCCGCCTGTCCGGTGAGGACGATGCACGGCGCGCGGTCCATGTTGGCGTCGCCCACGCCGGTGAGCAGGTTCGTGGCGCCGGGGCCGAGAGTGCCGAGACAGCACGACGCCTTCCCGGTGAGACGCCCGTAGACGTCGGCCATGAACGCCGCCGCCTGCTCGTGCCGGCAGACGACGAACCGCACCTTCGAATCGAGGAGCGAGATCATGACGTCGGCGTTCTCCTCGCCCGGCACGCCGAAGATGTACTCGCAGCCCTCGTTCTCGAGACACCGGACGAACAGGTCGGACGCCTTCATGCGAGTCCTCCGGGATGGGGTCTCGTATAGCCGAACGTGCGCCGCTTTAGAACCGTCAAGATCCGCGGTAGGGTCTGCGCGTGATCCGCACCGCCCTCGCACTCGCACTCGCCCTCGTCCTCTCCACTGCGGCCTGCAACACGACGCGGCCGAGGCGCGGAGAGGAGGGCGCGCCGAAAGCGGTCGTTCTCTGCGCCCCGGACGGGAAGGAGCGGGCCGAGACGATCGCCCGCGCGCTGAACACCTCGCACGGCTACGACGTGCTGCTCAAGGTGACGACGATCCGCCGCGCGAAGAGCTCGGTGGCGGTCTACGGACTGAAGGACGCGCCGGAGCGCCTCGAGGAGGTCGCCGGCCTCCTCAGCGACCTGGGAATCGGGACCGCGACCGGGCCGGGTTCGATCGAGGTCCTGCCGTTCCCGCAGCACGCGACGGGCGGCAACGCGGTCGTCTTCTGGCTGGGTGGGAATCCTCAAAGACCGTGAAGTGCCGGGAGGCGGCTCCGCGCCGGGTTCTGAGACTCACGGAACTCGAACGTCCCGGCGATCGCGCCCGGTGGTCCATCGTGCGCACGACAACGGGCGTAGCAATCTTGCCGGGCAGTACGAGACCGTCGTGCGGACGGTCTCGCGGCAAGCCGCGCCGGAGACCGCGGCGCGCGCGCGATCGCACCGAAGGCCATTGAAAGGCTGTGACGGAGACGCGCCTCGCGGTTCCGTCACCTTTCAGTCCTTGGACGCGAGCTCGCCGGCGACCTCGAGGTAGAGGCCGCACTCCTCCTCGCGAGCGAGTCGCAGGAGCTGCTTCAGCGCGCGGCGGCAGTTCTCGTCGGCCGCGTCGCGCTCCTGTCCGCCCTCCGCGGTGAGCAGCATCTTCCCGATCGCCGCGCGGACCGCGCTGCACGACTCGGCGAGGGCGATCAGATTGGACTGGGACATGTCGGGTCTTCCGTGGTGTTCGCGCCGGGGATCGTGAGGCGATGCGCCGGGCCGGGCGTGCCCTCTTCATCGGAGTTTCGGACGGGAGGCGTGAACCCGGGTCGCGGCGGGGGCCGCGCCGATTCGGGATTGAGCGTGACGCAGGCTCCGGCCGGTCCGTACCCTCTCAGCGGTCACCATCGCCGGGAGGGCGCCATGCGGGAGGTTCCGTTCTCGGGCCGCCTCGACGTCGGACTCGCGTGCCTGCTCGTGGTCGAGCGGCACGGGAGCGTCGCGAACCGCTGCGTCACCCGCGACGAGCTGACGACCGACCTCATCGCACTGGCCGGCGACCTCGAGGTCCCGCCCGAGTGCCTCGGCGACCTCGACGCCTTCGACGTCGAACTCGAACGCGCGCTGATCCGGCTCCTCGCCGTCGGCTGGATCGAGGACCGGACGTCGCGCGGCGTCACGCAGTTCGCGGTGCGCCCCGTCGCCGACGAGGCGCTGGCGTGGATCCGCTCGCGCGTTCTCCTCGATTCCCGCAAGGCGGCGGCGTACGAACGGCTCGACGAAGCGGTGACCGCCCGGGTCCTCGCCGACTACGGCCACACCGTCCGCTCGCGCGGCGCGAACCAGCACGCGTAGCCTCGGGCGATGTACAGGAAGCTCCTCGAACGCGGCTGGCTGATCGTCGTCCTTCTCTTCGCCACGGCCGCGGTCGTGCTCGGCACGTACCTCCCGCGCGTGACCGTCGACGCGAGCACGGACCTCCTGCTCGACGACAACGACCCAGACCTGGTGTACTACTCGGCGTCGCGCCTCATGTGGCCGTCGGACGACGAGTTCGCGATCGTCTGCTGCCGGCGCGCCGACTGGTTCACGCCGGAGTCGCTGTCGGCGCTGCGCGCCGTCGCGAACGACCTCGCTGACCCGGCACAGATCCCCCACGTCAAGAAAGTCGTGTCGATTCTCGACATCCCGCTCCTGCGCAGCGGCGGCTCGCTGTTCGCGCTGCCGACCGTCGAGACGAAGGGGCTCGATCTCGCGACGGCGAAGGACGAACTGACGCACCATGCCATCGCGAAGGGCACGCTCATCTCCGAAGACGGCGAGGACGCGGTGTTCCTCGTGCACCTCGACCAGCCGCCCGACTACGAGAAGCTCGACCGCGCCCGCAAGGAGGCCCTCAAGCGCGGCGACGAAGCGACGGTCGCGGAGCTCGATCCTGCGTACGAGCTCGTGCGCGGCGAACTGCGCGCGCGGCGCGCGGCGATGGTCGCGGGCGTCCGCGCCGTCGCAGCGAAGTGGACGCCGAAGATGGCGGGTCCGATCCGCCTCTCCGGGCTGCCGTTCATCAACCTGTCGCTGATCGAGTTCGTGTCGCACGACGTGAACGTGTTCGGCGTCGCGAGCTTCTCGCTCTTCGTGCTCGCGTTCGCGGCGATCTACCGCAAGGTCCGGTGGACCGCGTTCCCGATCCTGACGTGCCTCCTGCCGGTCGTGCTGATCCTCGGCGTCATGGCGGTGCTCGGCTGGAAGCTCACCGTCATCACCGCGAACCTGCCGTTGCTCCTCTTCGTCCTCATGCTCCCGTTCACGGTCTACTTCATCGAGCGCTACCGCGAACGCCGCGCGAGGGACCCCGGCGAGGCGCACGCGGAGACGACGGCGCGCTCGGCGGCGGACGTGTGGGTGCCTTGCCTCTACTCCTGCACGACGGTCATGGCCGGATTCGCGTCGCTGCTCCTCAGCGGCGTCAAGCCCGTCTGGTGGTTCGGCCTGATGATGACGATCGGCCTCGCCGTCGGACTCGCGTGCGTGTTCCTCTTCCTGCCCGCCGCGACCGTGAAGCTCGCGGCCGCCGAAGACCCGCGAGCCGAGAAGGACCCGAAGCCCTCACCCGCGCTGCGGTTCCTCGAACGCTTCGTGCTGAGCGCGCCGGTGTTCCTCGCGGTGGCGGGACTCGCGTTCTACGCGGCAGGCGCGGTCGGCTGCCTGCGCCTCACCGTCGAGAACAAGTTCATCGACTACTTCAAGCCGACCTCCGAGGTCTACCTCGGTCTCGAGTACATCGACCAGCAGATGGGCGGCACGACGCCGCTCGACATCATGCTCAAGTCGAAGACGCCCGGCTTCTTCCGGACGCCTGCCGGCATCCAGGCGATCCGCTCCGCGTCGGAGTTCGTGTCGACGAAGGTGCCCGAGGTCGGCAGCGTCACGTCGCTCGCGACGCTGATCGACGAGGCGCACAAGCCGCAGTCGTTGCTCGCCAAAGTCCCCGACCAGGGCGTTCTCCAGCTCGGGATGAACCTCGCAAAGCTGAAGGCCCTGATCCTCGACCTCACCGACGAGACGTTCACGACGACGCGCATCCTCGTGCGCTTCCGCGAGACCGCGCCGACGCTGAACCGCAAGGTGGTGTTGGACGGCCTCCGCGCCGACCTCGCCTCGCGTCCGGACGTCGCGGCCCTCGCGCCGGTCGACGACCGCGGGATCCCGCACCCGGTCACCGGCGTCTTCCTCCTCTACTCGAACATGCTCGAGTCGCTGATGCGCGCCCACAAGGAGACGTTCTGGACGGTCATCCTCGCGATCTCGCTCATGCTCATGACGCTGTTCGGCTTCCGCCGTCCGCTCGTCCAGGTGCCGGTCGCCGTGTCGCTGTCGGTCGTCCTCTTCTTCGTCCCCACGGCCGTCCGCGACGTGATCGGGGTGACGGCCGCCGTGGCGGCGATCCTCGGACTCATCGCCGCGCTGACCGTGCGGTTCGACGAGCGTCTCGAAGCGCGCGGGTTCCCGCGCGCCGCGGCGTTCGTCCACACGCTGGCGCTGTCGGTCGTCGTGCACGTCCCCGAGATCCTGCCGGCGGTCGTGGTGCTCGGGGTGATGGGGTGGGCCGGGATCCCGCTCGATCTCATCACCGTCACGATCGCCGCGATCTCGATGGGCGTCGGCATCGACGCGGCGATCCAGTACACGGTGCGCTTCCGCCAGGAACTCGCCGCGACCGGCGGCGACCGCCGCGCCGCGGTGTCGCGCAGCCACGCGACGATCGGCCGCTCGATCTGGATCGCGACGTCGATCATGGTCGCCGGCTTCGCGGTGATGGTGTTCTCGGACTTCGTCCCGACGATCTACTTCGGCCTCTTCAACGCGCTCGCGATGGTGATCGGCCAGTTCGCCGCGCTGACGGTGCTGCCGTCGCTCTTCCTCTTGACGGGGCTCCCGCGGAAGTAGCGGCTACGCGGGGCATCAAGGCACGACAGGCAACGCGATCGACATGTCCTTGTCGGGGCGACCCATGGGTCGCCCGCGAACGGCGCAAGACGCTCGTTTCGGCCTTCGCAAACAATCGACGTCTCGAACGCCGGGCGACCAATGGGTCGCCCCTACATGGGCAAGACGAACTTGTCGTGCCTTGATGGCCCGCGCGGCT
>JANNHP010000231.1:0-3914 GCA_031404455.1 Planctomycetia bacterium
GACGGGAGTTTGAGCCCGGGCGGCCCGCTGCTGCGTAGCTCGCGCTCGGAAACTCAGCGGAGTTGCCTTCACGCGAGCGCCTTGCAGCAGGCTCGCCAGGGCTCAACCGTCGCTCGCGTGGGGTTTCTTCACACCCTCTCAGTCGCCGAGGTTCGTGATCGTTCGCGAGTAGACGGTCTTCCCGACGCTGCGGTGCTCGCAGAACGGCGTTGCGCGCAGGATGAACGAATCGGCCGCGGCACCGGCGTCGCGCGCCGCGTCCCACGCGAACGTGAGCGGCTGTCCCGCCCGGGTGGGATGCGCGGACGCGACGCCGGCGAAGTCGCCGCTCGCCGGCACGGGCACGCCCGGCCGCGCGTCGAGGCTGTCGGTGTCGCCGGCGCCGAAGAGGCGCGTGCACGGCGACCAGGAGAGCGCCTCGAGCTGCGCGTCGCTCATCGCCGTGGGGACCTCGCCGGGCGCCAGGCGGTGCCAGTCGAACGCCACGCCCATGCGGTCGCCGTCCAGGCGTCCGTCGCCGTCCATGTCCTCGCCCTGGCCGATGCCGAGGCGCCCGTCGCCGTCGAGGTCCTCGGTGTCCGCGGAGAACGCGCGCCAGCCGACGAGCACCGGCGTGCCCGCGGTCACGGAGTCGATCTTCATCGTCGGCTTCGTGGTGTTGTCGAGGGCGAACGCCTCCGAGGCGACCCAGGGGCTGAAGGTGAACCGCGGCTTCTTCCCCTTCCCTGGGCGCCGCGTGACGGTACGCAGACGGATCGCGACGCCCGAGAGGATCGGCGAGCCGCCGGGACCGTTGGCGAGGAGGAAGGCGCCGGGGGCGCTCGGGTCGGGGATGAACCGCCCGTGCACGCTGAGCAGGTACTCGACCAGCGGGAACCGCTCGACGCCGATGTCCTGCCCGCTCTGCCACACGATCACGTTCGACGTTCCTTCGCCCTGCGTCGCCGGGAAGAGCGGCGGCGGACGGTTCGAGCGCGTGTCGCGCGGGTCGAGGCGGTCCTCGGTGGCGGGGCGGAACTCGTCGTCGGTGATCGCGCCGTCGCTGTTCAGGTCGCGCCCGAACTGCATCTCGACCTCGACCGGATTGCCCGCCGCGTTCGCCGCGACGAAGGCGATTCCGACGTTGCTCCCGGCACCGAGGTCGCCCTGCAGGCCGAGCGGCGTCATCACCGAGACGATGCGCGCTCGCGGCTTCTTCTTCCCCTTCGCCGCGGCGGCGGGCTGCGCCGCGCCCACCATCGCAAACGTCGCCGCGACGAGCGATGCCGCGGCGGCGAGAGTCAGCAGCTTCCGGGACATGCGGAGATCCTAACCGCGCCCGTCACGCCGTCCGGTCGCGGTCAGTCCGCCGACGACCGGACGATCGTCCGCGGGTAGCTCGTCACCCCGTGCTCGCCTTCCGTGTCGAACACGGTCGCGCGCAGGATGTAGTTGTCGACCGCCGCGCCGGCGTCCGCGGCCACGTCCCACGCGAAGACATACGAGAGTCCCGCGCCGGGCGCCGCGACGGCGAGTCCGCCCTCAGGCGGCTGGCCCGGCGTCAGGACGAGCGAGTCGCCGTCGCCGACGCCCGCCTTGCGCGTGCAGGCGAACCACTTCAGCGCGGAGAGCTGGTCGTCGGTCATGCTCGCGGGCACCTCGCCTGGGGCGATGCGGTGCCAGTCGAACGCCACGCCGACCCTGCCGGCGTCGAGCGCGAGGTTGCCGTTCAGGTCCTCGCCGTCAAGGAGATCGAGGACGCCGTTGCCGTTCAGGTCCTCGGAGTCCGCGTCCGCGACCGTCCAGCCGGCGAGGATGACCGCGCCCGGCGTCAGGGAGTCGATCGTCATCACGGGCGCGTGGTTGCCGCTCACCGAGATGGCGCCGGAGCTCAGCCACGGGCCCTTCTGGCCGGTCACCGACACCGCGCGCAGGCGGATGATCACGCCCGGGTCCACGAAAGCGACGACGGGGCTCGACGGATCGAACTCCTGCGGGACGAAGCGCCCCTGCGCGTCGAGCGCGTAGTGCGGGCCGGGCACGACGCGCGAGTTCCCGAGGTCGATGTCGCTGCGCCACACGATCGCGTGCGCGGCGCCCTGGTCGGCGGCCGACCGGTAGAGCTGCGGCGCGCGGTTGTTGCGCGTGTTGCGGGAGTCGAGCCGGTTCTCCGTGGCGTCGCGGAACTCCTCCTCGGCGACGCCGCCGTCGGCGTTGCGGTCGATGCCGTACTGCATCTGCACGTCGCAGTTCCGGAACGACTGGTCCTTCAGCGTGAACGGGATGGCGACGCCGATGCCGGCGCCGGCCGCGCCCTGGAGGCCGAGCGGCGTTTCGACGCGCGTGACCTTGGCGGGCTTGACCCTGCGGCGCGTCTTCGCATCGGCGGGGACGGCGAGCGCGCAGGGGACGAGTGCGGCGACGATCATCAGCGTGCGACGGTTCATGGGAGTGCCTCCGGCCCCTCCGGACGCAAACGTCGGACCCACGCGCCCGAGCCTCGAAGCGCTCGCGCCGTCCTCAGCGTGACAACGCCCGGCTCGCTCTGCGTGCGGAAGCGCTCACTGGAGCCACGATCGCTTGCCGCCGTCGAGCTTGGCCCGAGCCTGGACTGACTTGCTGACCGCCTTCCATCGGCGCCTCTCCTCGATCATCGCGTGGACGTTCTGCTTGCGCTCCTGGAAGGCCATCTCGCGTCCGAGGGCCTCCCATTGCTCGAGGCGCTCGCGGGGGAGCGCACCGTCGTCCACCGCCGCGCGGACGGCGCAGCCCGGTTCGGCGGCGTGGCGGCAGTCGCGGAACCGGCACGACGCCGCGATCTCGGCGACGTCCCCGAACGCGGCGGCGAGACCGCCGTCCGCGTCCCACGGCATCAGTTCGCGCATGCCCGGCGTGTCCACGACGAGGGCGCCCGACGGGAGCACGATCATCTGACGGTGCGTCGTGGTGTGCATGCCGCGGTCGTCGTGCGCGCGGACCGGCGTCACCGCGAGTCGGTCCTCGCCGAGCAGGCGGTTGACGAGCGTCGACTTCCCGACGCCCGACGATCCGACGAACGCGGCCGTCCGTCCCGGCGCGAGGTACGCAGCGAGCGCACCCAGTCCGCGGAGATCGACGGCGCTCACCGCGTGGACGGGCGCCCCCGGTGCTGCGGCGGCGGCTTCGTCGACGAGATGGCCCGCGTCGTCGACGAGATCCGCCTTCGCCACGAGCACGACCGGTTGCGCGCCGCTCTCCCACACCGCGGTGAGGTAGCGCGCGAGGCGCCCCGCGTTGAAGTCCTGGTTCGCCGACGTGACGACGAACACGACGTCGAGGTTCGCCGCGACGACCTGGGCGTCGGTGCGCGTTCCCGCCGTCTTCCGGACGAGCGCGCCGCGGCGCGGCAGCACGTGGTGGATCGTGGCGCGGCCCTCGGCGGGACGCGCGTCGATGGCGACCCAGTCGCCGACCGCGGGCAGGTGCTCGCGGCCGGGCACGGAGTGACGCAGACGTCCGCTGACATCGGCGCGCAGTTCGGTCGTGCCCGTGAGCACGACGTGCGCGTCGCGGTGTTCCGCGCAGACGCGCGCCGGGAGGAGCGACGCGTCAGCGAGAGCTTCCAGAGACGATGCGAAGAACGACGACCAGCCGAGCGGAGCGAGTACGGCATCGAGCGATTCGTTGGATGACAAGCCGACCCCCCTGGGTGGTTGAGAGAACTGTGGAGTTGAGAGACGCTTCGGGGGGCGCGCCGCGCATGCGGACGCACCGGGGGCGCGGCTCTCTCTCGGGGGCGGGGGACGACGAGGTCTCGTCGTCTACGCCGCGAAGCGGGAGGCCGCGGTGGATGGGGAACGAACAGTGCTTGCACTCATCGGGGGCCTCCTTTCGTGGATCGCGCGCTCGGCGCGTGGGGCGGAGAGTCGCCGGGCGGGGCGGGTTCGTCAAGTCCC
>JANNHP010000232.1:0-2446 GCA_031404455.1 Planctomycetia bacterium
GGGCGCGGCGGCGCCGTCGACGCCGGCCCAGCCGACGCGGCTCGCCGAGGCGACGGCGGACCCGAACCGCGGCGCGCTCCGCATCCTCGTCACCGACAGCTCCGGCGTGCCGCGTGAGGGCGCGCTCGTCTGCTTCGCCAACCCCGAGGTGCGCGCCGAGCAGACGCAGGCGAAGTCCGGCGCCGACGGCAAGGCCGAGTACGCGTCGGTGGCGCCGGGACGCGCCTACGTGTCCGTCGGGCTGGGCGGACGGAACCGCTGCGTGCCGATCGAGGTTGTCGCGGGCCGGTGGACAGAGGTTCCGTGGACGTTCACCGCGGGCGCGGCCGTCGTCGAAGGAGTGGTGCGTCACGCGACGAAGGGAACGCTCGCCAAGATCTACGTCCTCGTCCGGATGCGCGGCGAGGGCGGGGACAGCGTCGGCGCGACGACTGATGAGGCGGGCGCGTTCCGGCTCGAGTCCGTGCCGGCCGGCACCTACGACGTGATCCTGCGGGGAGACGGAGTCGGCTACTCCGACAGGCCGCGCGCGGAGCTCGTCGTCCCCGAGTCGGGCACCGTGCAGCGCGACGTCGTCGTCGGCCTACCGTCGCTGACGGGCGTCGTCCGCGACGCCGCGACGAACCGGCCGATCGCCGGCGTCGAGGTGCAGATGCAGGAGCCCTCCTTTACGTCGACGACGACCGACGCCGACGGCGTCTACCGCATCTCCGACGTGACGGCCACGAAGGCGCGTCTCTTCGTCTCCCGCGACGGCTGGGAGTCGCGGTTCGTCACGACCGGCGCGTTCTCGCCGGACGCGCCGCTGGCGTTCGACGTCGACCTGCGCACCGGCGCAGTGCTCGTCCTGACCGTCACCGACGAGCGCGGCCAGCCGTTCGTCGGCGAGGTGCTCCTCTCGATCGTCGGCTCGGGCGGCTCGAACCTGACGACCAACCTCTCGACGGACGAGCGCGGTGTGCTGCGCTACGCCAAGATCGCCGTTGGGGAGCACGACATCTCGGTGCAGGCGGGGATCGGCGCGCCGCGCGGTCTGACGAAGCACGTCACCATCCAGGCCGGCGAGAACCCGATCTCGTTCACGGTCACGCGCCCGCCCCGCGCTCCGGCGTCGACCAGCGGGAACGTGCTGCGCGGATCGCTGCTCGATGCCGCCACGGGACAACCGCTCGCCGGCGTGGCAGTGCATCTCCAGAGGCCGACGCAGAAGAACGTGTCGACCGACGCGGCCGGCACCTTCGAGATCGCGGATGCAGGCGTGGGACCCGTTGAGGTCTACTTCAGTCGCGACGGCTACGGCATCAAGTGGGTGCGCGACCTCACGCTCGTAGCGGGGGCGCCGCTCGTCGTGGACGAGAAGCTCACTCCCGCGGCCACGCTCCGCCTGCGCGTGAAGGACGGCCAGGGCCGCGCGGTCGTCGGGAAGCTGTTCCTCGGGATCCGTCCCAAGGACCCGAGCGCAGGGTACGGGGTCACGTCGGTGGGAACTTCCGTGACCGCCGACGACGCCGGCGTCGCCACGTACCGCCAGATCGTGCCCGGGAGCTACAAGCTCCGCGTGAAGTCCGGCGACGGCGATCCGGCCGAGGTCGAAGCCGAGGTCCAGGCCGGCGAGAACACCGTGGACGTGACGCTCAGGTAGTGGGGCGAACGAGGCGTTGACGCGCGACGTGCGGTCTCCTGCCTCTCCTGCTTTCCTCATCACCTTGCAGCGCCGGATCGACGCTCGATCCGCCTGACTTGACCGCGATGACGCGAGCGTCGCCCCTACGCCGACACGGCAGTCGAACGTGTCGCGCCGCTGATGGCCCGTGCGCGATCTTCGTTTCTCCAACAGCCCACTTGACACGTCCCGTCCCAAGTGTACTATCTGCGCTAGTACAGATGAGTCACCTGCTTCTCCGCGTGGACCCCGCGAGCGCCGAGCCGCTCTTCGCTCAGCTCGTCGCCGCGGTGAAGCACGCGGTCGCGACGGGGCGGATGAAGGCGGGGGACAAGCTGCCGTCGGTGCGGGAGCTCGCGTCCGAGCTGACGATCAACCCGAACACGATCGCGAAGGCGTACCGGGCGCTCGACGCCGAGGGCGTCACGCTCTCGCGGCACGGCTCGGGCACGTTCGTCGCCGACCGGCGGGTCACGGTGAAGAAGACGGAGCAGCGGCGGCGCGTGCGCGAGGCGATCGACTCGGTCCTCTCCGACGCGGTGCACCTCGGGCTCTCGGAGGACGACGTCCGCGCGGAGTTCACTGAGTCGATGAAGCGCTTCCGGTTCCGTCCGGAAGGGGAGAAGGGGAACTCATGAGCGGCGATGCGGCGATCGCGTTCGACCGGCTGACGCACTGGTACGGCGGGCGGCGCGCGCTCCACGACCTGACGCTCTCGGTGCCGCGCGGCGCGATCTTCGCGCTGCTCGGACGCAACGGCGCGGGCAAGTCCACGGCGATCCG
>JANNHP010000233.1:0-4604 GCA_031404455.1 Planctomycetia bacterium
GGAGACCGGCAAACACGTTCATCGTGGAAGCGACGAGGGCGGACACGGGGGTCCGCCCCTACCGAGAATGGGACTGCGTGGAGGACCGCGTGCGTCTGCACGCGCGGTCATTCGACGACCGGCAGCGTCCCCGTCAGCACGACGAACCCCGTCGCCGTACGAACCTCGATCCGCCGCCCGGACAACGCGACGACGCCGCCGCCTGCGATCGGCGCGACGCGGCTGTCGAGGACGAGCGTGCCCGCGGCGGTGAGGCCCTTGACGTCGATCGCGCCGAGCAGCGTCTCCGCGTCCTGATCGTCGATCGCCACGACGGCGAACGGTCCGCTCGCGCGGTCGTAGGTCGTCACCGTGATCGTCAGCACTTCCGTGCGTCCCGCGGACTCGTTCGTCACGCGGACGTCGAGTGTCCCGCGGCGGGGGAGTTGCTCCGGCGTCGCGTCGAACGGCTTCGTCGCGTGGAAGACGACGGTTGAACCCGGCACGGCGCCGCCGCGGACGGTCGCGAACTCCGGGATCGCGCCGCGGAGGACGACGGCGTTGCCGTCCGCGATCTCCAACGTGCCGCCGCCGAGTTCGGTCAGCGACGCGACGCCGTCGGGGAACGCGTGGGAACGGCTGTCGAAGAGGAACGTCGCGCGTCCGCGTCCGTCGGTCGTCAGCGCGCCGAAGTCGGCGGTGAGCGTGCGTGCTGCGTTCGTCAGCAGGACGCGGTGCGTCGTCCGCGGGGCGAGGTCCGCGCAACGGACGTCGATCGATTCGTCGGTCCGGTTGAGGAGGTGCTTCGCCTCGATCGTGAACGTCGCCGAGGCGGAGGAACCAACCGTCGACGGTGCGCCGGCGCCGCGGACGGTGAAGACGTGTTCGTCGGTGCGGGTGGGGACGGAGCGCCAGAGGTTGCCGTCGCGGCCGACGGTGCCGGTGGCGACCTGGCCGGTGATGTTGCACGGAAGTCCGCCAAGTCGGAACGCCGCACCCGCGTTCTGTGCGGTGAAGTCGCCCGTCCCGTAGTAGCGCTCGGACTCCGTGCTGACGACGTCGCCCAGTTCGTTGATGAAGAACGTGCGCCGACCCGTCCGGCCGTGACGCTTCGGCCACGCGTAGCAGCACCACGTCGTCTCGGCGAGGTTCGAGTCGATCGATGCTGCCAGCGCGCTTGTGCCCGCAACTTCGAGAACTCCGATGCCGTTTGCTCCGGGGAGGATCACGTGCAGGTAGTAGCCAGCATGCTCGTTCTCGTTGTAGCTATTGGCGAGTCCGAAGTAACTCGGGAGCAGGGGCACGTCGAGCGAGGCGCCCTGAGTGGCAGCGTTCGACATGGTCCGAATGCCGACCCTCCCCGACAACTCCCGCAGCATTCCGAACTCGCCGGTGCCAGTGCCGGTCCAGTCGATGACCCCGGACGCCTGGAACGTCGATTGCGCTTCGGCGATCAGACGCAGCGCGGCAATCGCCGAAGCCTCGTTCGCGTCGATCGATGGTTCGAGCATCGGTCGCGCGTCCCGCGGCGTGAACTCGGGGATGCGTACATGGAGGACGGTCCCGTTCGCGTCGACCATGGACATCCAGCCGCCGCCCAGTTCCACCAGCGACGCGACGCCGTCGGGATACGCGTCCTCGCCAGTGTCGAACCGGAACGTCACGCGTCCCTGCGAATCGCCGAGTACCTTCCCAAAGAGAGCTGGCGACGCCGAGGTCGGCGCTTGGAGCAGCAGCCAGTACGTGACGCGCGGTTCGAGGCCGTCAGCACGGACGACCATCGTCTCATCCGTCACGGTGAGCGACCGTCGCGACTCGAACTCGAACGAGCCCTCGCGACCCCGGAAGAACACGCGCCAGTCGAACGTGCCGCTCGCGACGAGCCGCCGCGCCTCCGCGCGAGCCGTCACCGGCCGCCAGAAGTTTCCGTCGCGGCCGACGGTGCCGGTGGCGACCTGTCCGGTGATGTTCCTCACGTCGCCGCCGGCCGCGAACGCCGCGCCCATGTTCGTCGCGTCGAGGGACCTCGGACCCGAGTAGGCGTGCGACTCGGTCGTGACGATCTCGTTCGTCTGGTTGATGAAGAACGTCCGGTGGCCGGTCCGGCCGTAGCGCTTCGGCCAGGCGTAGCAACACCACGTCGTCTCGGCGATCTCGCCGTTGATCGGGGCCGACAGCGTCGCCGTTCCGGAGACCTCGGGAATGGCGTCGCCGAACGCACCGGGCAGGGCCAAGTGGAAGAGATAGCCCGCGCGGCCGTACTCGTGGCTCCCGTTCGCGGAACCGAACGCGTCCGCCAGAAGAGGAGGGTTCAGCACGGCGCCCTGGGTGCTCGCGTTCGAAACGGTCCGAACGCCGACGCGACCCGACAACTCGCGCAAGAGTCCGTACTCGCCGACTCCGTCGTGGTCTACGTCCCACGCGACCGCCGCCCGGAACTTCGCCTGCGCGTCCGCGATGTCGCGGAGCGCCGTCACCGCGGCCGCCTCGTTCGCGGCGATCCGCCGCGAGACCGCGTTCGGCACGGCGACCGACGCGACGACGAGCACGATCGTCGTAGCGATCGCGAGTTCGGTCAGCGTCAGGCCGGAGCATCTCTTCATCGTCGTCTCCATCCCTCCTATCGGCCGGAGCGGGGAGACGGCGCGAGCGCGAGGGCTACGGCCTCAGTCCCATCTTCTCGAGGTTCGAGCGCGCGGGCTCGAACTTGGGATCGACCGAGAGCGCGCGGCGGAAGTTCAGCTCGGCGTTCGTCTTGTCGCCCTGCCCGAGGTAGATGAGGCCCGCGTTGTTGTAGGGCTCGGGCTGGTCCGGCGAGTGCTGGCTCGCGGCGGTGTAGTGCTGGAGCGCCGCCTGGTCGTTGCCCGCCTTCTTCGCCTCGACGCCCTTGTCGAACTCCTGGTTCGCCTGCTGGTAGCCGGGGCTCGCCTTCTCCTCCTCGGTCGCGTCGCTCCCGAAGCCGCCCGCGATGGCGTATCCCGCGACGCCGCCGACGACCGCGCCGATGATCGTGCCGCCCGTGCGGTTGTTCTTCCCGCCGATCGCGCGCCCCGCGAGACCGCCCGCCACGGCCCCGACGCCGGCGCCGAGCCACTTGTTGTCGTCGTCGCTCGCGCATCCCGGCGTCAGCGCGACAGGGACGAGGACGAGGAGGGTGAGGGCCCAGGCTTTCGCGCGCGTCGTCATTCAGGTTCCTCCGTGAAGTGGTCGGGCAGGGATCTTCTCGCGCGCGCCGGGCGGCGCAGGGGGATTTCGCGGCGGGGGACGAACCCGCGTAGGCTTCGGCCCGGACTCGCCGAGAGCGGGTCCCATCGAGATGACATCGGAACGACGAGGCGATGGACCGCCGACGAGGCGCGCAATCCCCGAGAGGGGACTCGCGTCTCGGGGGCGACCGGAATCGACCGGGTGATCCGTCTCGTCGGGTGGCGCGTCGAGGTTCCAGGTGGCCTCGTTAAACCCTGGGCAAATTTACGTGCCAATCACACGTACGCTCTCGCTGCCTAACTAACCCTTAGGTCTCAGTGAGCGTCCCCCTCTGCCTCGCCCATGGGTGGGGGAAGGACGTCGAAATGTGGGCTGGCTCCCCTTCCGCCGATCCAAGGGAGCGAGATGAAAGCGGTCGGCTGGCGCCGAGCACCAGCGTGCGCAGTCGCGGGTGCCGGGGTGAGAAGCAGTAAAGTGACCGCGATACACGCGTAGAAGCCCGTTGAGCGACATCTCGGGACGGGGGTTCAATTCCCCCCGCCTCCACCAACATCGTGCTTGCTTAGCCTCAACATGGCGCTATGATCCCTTTCTGTATCCCGGCCTGTATCCCGCGACCCGGGACCGGCCGGGGCGGAAGGACAAGGCCCATGAGTGAGCAGAAGGCGACGAAGGCGAAGACGGTCCGCGCGACCGGCGGCGTCTCCATCGTGAAGCGCGGCGCGAAGTTCTACGTCCGCTTCCGAGACGTGGACGGGATACGGCGAATGCGCTTCGCCGGAGCCACGATGGACGAAGCGAAGGCCGCCGCGAAGGCGGAGACCGCGGACGTCGCGCGGACGCGCAAGGCGAAGATCGAGGGCAAGGTGCTCGGGCTGACGCCGCTGTCCTTCGGCGACTTCGCGGTCGAGTACCTCGCGGTGCTCCGCTCGACGATGCGGCCCGCGACGCTGAAGGTGATCGGCACGCAGATCGTCGCGTTCGACGCCTTCCTGAAGACGCGCGGCGATCCGACGATCGACAAGATCACGCGCACGCACGCCGACGACTACCTCGCGGCCGAAGCCGCTCGCGGATGCGCTTCGGCGTATCTGTCGCGGCAGGCGTGGGCGCTCCAGCGTCTCTGGCGCGGCGCCATCGAACGCGGACTCGCGACCGAGAACCCGTTCACGCGTCGCAAGTTCAGCCGCCAGTCGATGCTCGAAATCCGTTACCTCCTGCCCGAGCAGCTCGACCAGGTGCTCGCGCACGTCAAGGCTCGTCACCGGGACATCGTGACGCTTCTCGCCGACACGGGCGTTCGGATCGGGGAGGCCATCGGTCTCGTGTGGGCGGACCTCGAACTCGACGGCCCGAACCCGACGATGTCCGTGACGCGACAAGGCCCGGAGCGTGCGCTGCTCAAGACGCCCGCCGCG
>JANNHP010000234.1:0-3468 GCA_031404455.1 Planctomycetia bacterium
CTGACGCGCGAGGAGGAATCGCTGCCGTCCTTCGTCTACTCGCGGACGAAGGTGCGCGACTGCCCGCTCAGGGGGCAGGGCTGGAAGGGGCTCGAGGTCCCGGCCGACCACGTCACGCAGAAGATGGAGACGCCCGTCATCTACTTCCACTCGCGCGAGGCCCGGAAGGTTCGCGTGCGCGTGGACTTCAAGCGCGGGCTCCTCTCGCAGTGGTATCCGGTCAGCGACCTCGTCGGCCCGCCCGAGGGTGCGTGCGACGGCGCACCGCTCGACGTGTCGAAGGTCGAGAGTTCGTTCCTCCAGTGGGACGTCGACGTCCTCGCGCGCGGCGCCGAGAAGCCCGGCGAGGTCCCGTCGGTGGACGCGAAGGACCCGTGGAGCTACGCCCGCGAGGTGGACGCCAACTGGGTCCGCACGCTGCCGCGCAAGGGCGCGGACCGCTCGGGGCCGGTCGAGGCGGAGCGCTACCTCTTCTACCGAGGGCTCGGTTCGTTCCCGCTGCCGCTCTCGGCGACGGTCGAGCGCGGCGGGAAGTTCACGCTGCGCAACTCGGGCGACGTCGCGGTGCCGTTCACCGTGCTCTTCGAAGTGAAGGGCGACAAGGCGCGGATCGCGGGCGGTCCGCTCGTCCCCGCGGGTGGCGAGGCCGAGGTCCGCTTCATCGATCCCGATGACTGGTTCCCCGTCGATCGGCTCGTGGAGAAGCTCGGTTCTTGGACCGACGACGTGCTGCGCAAGAACGGCCTCGCCGCCGACGAGGCGCGCGCGATGGTCCGCACGTGGTCTCGAAGCTGGTTCCGGTGCGAGGGCACGCGCGTGATGTGGATCGTGCCGCGCAGGACGACCGACGCGCTTCTCCCGCTCTCGATCGATCCCAAGCCGGACGAACTCGTCCGCGTACTGGTCGGGCGACTCGAGATCATCCCGCCCGAGACGGCCGACGAAATCGAAGCCGCTGTGAAGGACAACGCCTCGACGGACGCCGCCGCGAAGGCGCGCGGGGCGGCGCGCATCGAGCGTCTCGGACGGTTCGCCGAACCGCATCTCCGGAACGTGATCGCGAGGACGAAGGACGACGTCGTCCGCGCGGAGGCGACCGCGATGCTCGCGAGGCTCGCCGCCGAGGATCGGTCCCGGTGAGCTAGTGTCTTCGACCGTGACCGAACGACCTTCCACCGAGACGTCCCGGGCCCCGCCAGATCTCGCGCCGCTCATCGCGGCGGCGCGGGCCGGCGGCCGCGACGCGTTCGGCGAGATCCACCGGCGGTTCGCGGCGGTCGTCCACGGGATCGCGCTCGCGCACGTCGCGCCGTCCGACGCCGAGGACGTGACGCAGGAGACGTTCGTGAAAGTGCACCGCACGCTCGCGACGCTCCGCGATCCCGCCGCCTTTCCCGCGTGGATCTGCCGCATCGCGCGGAACGTGGCGCTCGATTACGCGCGGCGCGACCGGCGGCGTCCGGCCGAGGCGCCGCTCCCGGACGATCGCGCGGCACCCGCGGCTGGCACCAGCGACGACGAGTTGCGCGAACGCGCGTTGCGAGCGTTGTCGCAACTGCCCGAGGCCTATCGCGAGACGCTGATGCTGCGCCTCGCCGAGGGACTCTCGGGCCCCGAGATCGCCGCGCGCACGGGACTGACGCCCGAGTCCGTCCGCGTGAACCTGTGCCGCGGGATGGCGATGCTCCGACCGTTGCTCCGCGAGGAGGGCTGGCAGTGAACGACGACGACTACCTCTACGAGAAGAAGGGCGAGCCCGACGCCGACGTCGAGCGACTCGAGCGCGTGCTCGGTCCGCTCGGGCGGAGGGACGACGCGCCGATCGCGGCAGCGCAGCGACGCCCGAGAGTCTTCGTCTGGGCCGCGCTCGCGGCCGCGGCGGCGGTCGTCGTGGCTGTGACGCTGACGAGCGAACCGGCGACCGTGCCGGACGCGCCCGTCGTCGCAACCGGCCCGAAGATCCACGACGCGACGGGCGACACCGCCTTCGGCGCCGGCGAGTGGATCGAGACGACCGACGCCGACCGCGAGATCCTCGTCGGCGACGTCGGCCGCGTGACGCTCGCGGCGCAGAGCCGTCTGCAGGTCCGTCACGTCTCCGACGAGGAGACGCGCCTCTACCTCGCGCGCGGATCATTGGAGGCGTTCGTCTCCGCGGACGCGCGACCTCGGTTCTTTCAGGTGGACACCGACGCCGCGCGCTGCGTGGACCTCGGCTGCCGCTACACGCTCGACGTCGCCGAGGACGGCGTCGCGACCGTCCGCGTCGTCACCGGACAGGTCGCGTTCGAGACCGCGACGCGCGAGGTGTTCGTCCCGGCGGGGGCGGTCGCCACTGCGCGCAAGGGCCGCGGGCCGGGCACGCCGCGCTTCGAGGACGCGCGCGAGACGCTCGTCGCCGCGTTCGACGCCTACGACGCCGCGCCGGAATCCGTGGACCGACGCCGCGAACTCGCGCGCCTCGCGCTCGACGCTGTCACCGGCGCCCGCGACACGCTGCCCGCGTGGCACCTGCTGCAGGATCCGGACGCCGAGATCGTCCGCGCTGCGGCTTCGCGCCTCGAGACCCTGGCGGGGCAGTGCGGCATCTCCGCGACCGCGACGCCCCGCGAACTGCGCGATCGGTGGAAGGAGCGGCTCGGGACGACGTGCTGGTGAGGCGGGAGCGTGGGCCATCGAATGGCAACGGGCAACGTGTCTCGGTAGGGGCGGACCCCCGTGTCCGCCCGGGTTCAGCCGAGAACGGTGCCTCGCCGATCGCACGCTGGGCGGACACAGGGGTCCGCCCCTACCGAGAAGCTGGCTTCGATCGAACACGCCCTGATGGCGCGACGCGCTTGCTTCAGCGGCGCCCGCCTCACCGCCGCGAGACGAGCACCGTGATCCGCTTCGAGTGCCCCGCGACCACGAGTTCGTCGGCGTCGTTCCCCGGGAAGAGGTCCACCGCCTCGAGCGTGTGGCCGCGCGCGGAGTCTCGGAAGATCGTCGTCGCGTCCCACGCCCCGTTGCGCGGCGTCAGCGTGCGGCAGAGCGCGTGGTACCCGTAGATGGCGAGCGGCGCCGAGCCGCCCGCGACGGGGAACCGCCCGAGGACGACGCCGCGCAGGCCGCTCGCCGGGCCCTCGTGATCGAGGACGTCCACGCGGAACCCGCCGATGTCCGGCACGAGATGGAGCACGCGTCCCGCGTAGCCGGTCACGTAGGCACCACCGTCCGGGTCCGGGGCGATCCGCGAGAGACCGCCGGGCTCGTCGTGGACGAGGCGCGCCGTCTCGGGGTGGTCGAGGTCCACGACGACCGCACGCCCCGTCTTCGCGACGACGAGTACCTCGTGCGGCGGGTTGCCCGCCGGATCGGCGAGGAACGCGGCGTCCTTCAGCTTCGTCGCCTCGGGGTCCGCGGACGCCGGTTCGCGGTGGAGGACGCGGTCCACCCACGCGGCTCCGGCGGGGGAAGGCGTGAGCAGGT
>JANNHP010000235.1:0-4706 GCA_031404455.1 Planctomycetia bacterium
GGTGTGAAGAAACCCCACGCGAGCGACGGTTGAGCCCTGGCGAGCCTGCTGCAAGGCGCTCGCGTGAAGGCAACTCCGCTGAGTTTCCGAGCGCGAGCTACGCAGCAGCGGGCCGCCCGGGCTCAAACTCCCGTCGCTCCGCGCGGCACGCACGAGCCGCGCCGGCGCCGCGCGGGGTTGCTTCACACCCTCTGACGGGCGATCGGACCCGCTTGCCGGGAGCGCGCGCTTTCGCGCGTCCCGAGGCTGGTCGGAACGGGGCCGGCCGTTTGCACGATCCGGAGCGGGAGGTCGGTCCATGCGACGTCGAACCGTGATCGTGGCTTCGGTCGTAGCAGCCGTGACGGGGCTCGCCGCCTTCCCGCGCGACGCCGCCGCGAAGCGCAAGAAGCGGCTCCCGCCGCCCTCCATCCATTCGGTGAAGACGCCGCTCGGCCTGCAGGGCAGGAGCGGTGCGGGCGGGAACGTCGTGATCATCTTCACCGCGTCCGACGTCGCGGGGCGTCTCGCCGAAGTGGAGGTCCAGTTTGGGCTCGACCGCAACCAGGACGGGATCGTCACGGAGGACGAGTACCGCCGCGCCACCGAGGACCGTCTCGATCCGCGCAGCACGCGCGCCGACCAGTCGCCTCAGCTCTTCCCCACGGGCACCGCGGACGGCACCGTGAACGCGTTCGTTTGGAAGTCGCTCGCCGACCTCCCGGGGAGCCGCGTGATGACCCTGGAGTACGCGCTGACGCAAGAGGGGCGGCTCATCCGCGATCCGGACAACCCGGGCAGCTTTCTCTTCGCGACCGGTCCGTCGGGGACGTGGGTCTTCTCCGGCGTGAAGCTGCGCGTGAGGACCGCGCCGCCGGGGCGCGTCCGGCACGCCAAGCGGTACTTCGGCGAGTTCCAGTACACCGACAGCTTCAACCTCGACAACCTGCTCGAGCCGTCGATGACGATCGATTCCGCCGTCTCGGGCAAGTCGGTGCTCGTCGGCTGGACGGCGTACTCGCGCGACAGCGAGGACCTGAACGGCAACGGCGTCCTCGACGTCGCCGACGGCGAGGACGTGAACGCCAATGGGATACTCGACGGCGACCGCATGGGCGTCGCGTTCGATCACCACCATCTGGCGCCGGGCGAGGACCCGTCCGCGATGACCGACGCGCAGCTCGCGGCTCTCAAGTGGTTCCCGTGCACGCGCGTCGCCGGCGCCGGCGACACCGTCTCGCTCGACGCGCGGCCGGGCGTTCCCGTGCCGACGACGGGCGACCTCGCCGGCGTCGCGTCCGCGCCGCCCGGCGTCGGCCGCCGGTGGACGTTCGCGTGGGACGCGTTCGACGACGCCGGCGGTGCGACGGACGGGTTCATCCTGCGCGCGACGCCGTTCTGCGAGCACCGCGTGCGCGGCGCGACGGTCTACTCGCGGATCGTCGTCCAGCCCGGGCCGTAGCCCGCGCACGGGTCAGCAAGGCACGACAGGTACGCCTTGCCGTTGTAGGGGCGACGCCTGCGTCGCCCGCCGCTGCCGGCCGGCGACCGACCGGACTCGTGATTGCCACAGCGGGCGACGCAGGCGTCGCCCCTACAGTGGCAGATCCACCGAACTTCACCTGTCGTGCCTCGATGGCCCGTGCCCACGCGTCACCGCGCCGCCGCCGCGAGGTGCGACTGCACGGCGAGCGCGGCGTAGACGAGGACGAGCAGCGGCATCGCGACGGCGGCACTGAATCGGAAGAAGAGTTCCTCGATGCCCTCGGCGGCGACGAGCGCCGCGAACGCGAGCGCCGCGAGGTAGGACTCGTGATCGCCCCGGACGCCGGTGACGAGCGACCCGGCGGCGAGCGACGCGCCCACTGCGAGGAGCGGCCACGCGGCCTTCGGCGTCGCGCGCAGGCGCAGCAGGCCGAACGCGACGAGCGTCGCGACGATGCCGATCCCCGCGACCGCCCTGCGGATGTCCGTCGATCCGAACGGCGCGACGACGCGGAGCGTGAACGCGGGAACCGAGTCGATCCCGGGCCGCGCGCCGCCTCTTTCGACGAGCGTCCACACGATCCATGCGGCGAGCGGCACGAGGAACACGGCGAAGCGCGGCACGAGGCGCTTCGAGAAGAGACGCGCAGGTTCGAGACCGTGGTAGGCGACGATCGCCGCCGCCACGAGGAACGGCACGGCCGCGACGCCCGGCGCGATCGGCAGCGACACCGCGTACGCGGCGAGCGCGGGCCAGAGGAGACGCGGCTGGAGCGGCGTCCGCGCGAGGAGCACGCCCGAGAGGAGCCCGAGCGCCACACCCAGCGGTTCGAGGCATGTGTCGTCGCCGCGCAGGACATCGACGAGCGCCGGGTGCGCGCCGAAGAGGACCGCGGCGATCAGCGGCGCGCCGAGCTTGCGCTTCGTCAGGTTGACGAAGAGGAGGTACGCAAGTCCGGCGGCGGCGCAGTGTGCGGCGAACGCGAGGGCGCCGCCGTGACGGACGACGCCGAACTGCGCGAGCGCCGTGAGCGCCGCGGCGATGACGAACCCGGTGCGCGCCTCGCCCGCGGGGAGCGTCATCCGGCCGGCAGGAGACGTCAGGACGCGACCGCTACTTCTTCGCGTCCTTCTTGTGGCTCTCGTCCCACAACTCGCAGAAGTCGGCGTCGTCCTCCACCTTGCCCGTAGGAGCATCGGTCGAGGGCGTCTCCCACTGGCCCGTCACCTTGCTCTTGCCGACTTTCCGCCGCAGGAGCTGCTCCCAGTACCACTCGTACTCCTTCTCGATCGGACCCCAGTCGTTCACGTTCGGCCGGCCCATGAGCTTCGCGAACTTCTCGGACGACTGCGTGCCCTTCAGCACGAGCTCCAGGTAGTCGTAGAACTTCGGGCGGTACTTGCCGTTGTCGTAGTACCAGAGGAAGTGAACGAAGGCCCACACGCGGCAGTAGAAGTGCGACGGCATGTTGCCGTCCCCGGGGACGAGCTTCTGTCCGACCGTAGACAGCTCGCCGTTGTGGTTCGGCTTCAGGAACTCCTTGATCGTCCACTTCCCGGTCGAGTCGCGCGAGTCGCGCGCCTCCTTGATGCGCTCGAGCAGGATGCGGTTGTGCCGCCAGACGACGTCCTTCAGGTACTCGGTCTTCGTCTCCTCGACCTCGGTCGCGCCCATGAACTCCGCGATGCCCTCCTCGAACCACATCGCCTTGCGGTCGTCGACCTTGGTGTCGTTGTCGACGAGCGGAGTGCCGCGGAAGATGGCTGAGTACTCGTGCTGGAGCTGGTGCGTCCCCTCGTGGAACGTGACCTGGTCCGAGAGCTTCTGCACGTAGCCGCCCTCGCACTTGATCTCGTCGCGCGCCTGGAGCGACTCGTCGCCGATGTAGTGGAAGATCTTCTGCTGCGGCGGCGAGTAGAAGGCGCGGATGCCGCCTGACACGGGCATGCCCGCCTCGGCGAGGAGCGTGTCGAAGCTCTTCCGGTTCCACATGACGAGGCCCGTCAGGATGCGGCCCTTGTCGCCCGCCTTGCTGAGCTCGGGGAGCTTGTAGCGCTCGGCGAAGAGCTCGCGGAACCGGCGGTTCAGCTCGACGAAGATGACCCCGTCGCGCTGCGCGAAGAGCTCGCCCTTCTTCGCCCACACTGCGTTCTGCGCCACCTTCGAGGGGTTCGACGTGCCGTCCTTCGGCACCTCCTCCATCGCTCCGAGCTTGTCGTTGTACTTGCGCTCCGTGTCGCGGACGTCCTGCTTCTTCACTTCCTGGAAGATGACGTACGGGTCCGCGAAGATCCTCGTCAGCTCGACGCCCTTGAAGATCGGGTTCTCGCGGACCCAGCCGGCCTTCTTCTCCGCCTCGGCGATGCGCGGATCGGACTGGATGCGCGCCTCGCGCGCGCGGATGCGCGCGATCATGTCCTCGTACTTGCGGTACTCGACCGCATCGGCCCACGGGCGCTCTTCGATGTCCTTCAGACGGGCGAGGAGGTCCTTCTCGTCCTGGTCCTGCATCTGGAACGACTTGGTGCACGAGTCGCGGCAGTCCTGGAGCGGCTGGCGGAGCTGTTTGTCGCCGCGCGCGACGTGCGCCCACTCGGTCTTCGGGTCGGACTTCAGCGCGGCGTCGATCGCCCGCGTCGCGGCGAGGCGCGCCTCCTTGTTGCCCGAGACCTTCGGGTCGGTGACCCACTTGTGGATCGACTCGAGCTGGGAGACGTCGGTCCCCGCGGCGACGAGCCGGTTGACGAGCGAGTCGTGCTGCTCGGTCTCGCCGACGGCGAGGAAGTCCTCGTGGATCGTCGGGTCGCGCGGCTTCAGCGGCACCGGCGCCGCGACCGGTTTCGGCGTCTCGACCTGGCTGGGCGCGTCCGCCGGCTTGTCGCCGCCGCTCACCACCATCGCCACGATCACGCCGACGACGACCACGCCGCCGATCGCGGCGTAGAGCATCGCGGGCGATTTAGCCGTCGCACCTAACAGATCGCGAAAACGCCCCATCGCGTACGGCCTGACAACATCACGGTCAAACGCCGTCATCATCCACCGCGTCGCGTCCTTGTTCCCGTAAATGCTGAAATGATTCTCCCAAAAATCGACGACCATTTCGCCTAACTGGCGTTCGCTGTAAACCGCCCGCAAAAGCTTAGCCCGCTGCAATTCAGTGATCACCATCTGCGGATTTTTCGGCGTTGGCGTCGGGCTCGGTTTCACCGCCGGAGTCGGTGCAGGCATTTCTACCGGC
>JANNHP010000236.1:0-2305 GCA_031404455.1 Planctomycetia bacterium
GAGGGAACTCGGCACCGCACTCGGCGCGGGGTCGCTGCCCGCGTCGCTGACGTTCGACCTGCCCGAGGGCGGAGACGTCGTGCGCGACTTCACGATGGTCGCCGGGACGCGCGTCGCGGGTCGCGTGACGGGTCCGTCGGGAGAACCCGTCGTCGGCGCGACGGTCCGTGTGGACGCGGCCAACTATGCAAGTCCGCCGACGCCGGTCGCCGTCACCGACTCCGCGGGCGCGTTCGCGATCGAGAGCGTCGCGGGACTCGGCGCGTCGAAGGTCCGCGTGCAGTCGGCGGGTCTCGTGCAGGTGAACGTCCCGGACGTGACACTCGCTCCGAACGGCCGCGTGGACGGGATCGAAGTCCGGATGGCGTCCCCGCCGCGCGTGACGGGCCGCGTGCTCGACGCAGACGGTTTCCCCGTCGCGGACGCGCGGGTCGAACTCTCGATGACGACGTACGACGGCGGCCCGTCGGCGCGGGTAGTCAAGCAGTCCGACGCGACCGGCACGTGGTCGATCGCTGCGCCGCGCGTCGAGGGCGCGTTCGCCGTCACCGCCTCGGACGACAGCGGCGGACAGGGTCGCGCCGAGTTCGCGCTGTCGCCGGGCGGTGCGACCGTCGACGTGCGTCTCGCGGCGGCGTCGGTCGTCACGGGGCGCGTGTCGGTCGCGGGCGGCGGGCCGCTCGCGGGCGCGGTCGTCATCCCTCGCGACGCGACGAAGGGGATGCCCTGGTGTTACGGCGATCTCCTCACGGACAGCAGTCAGCCGGAAGTGGTGCGCGCGAGCACCGACGAGAACGGCCGGTTCCGTTTGGCGCTGCCGCCCGGCGAGTGGGCTCTGATCGTGCGCGGCAGCGGCTTCGTCGACGAAGTCGCTACAGCGAGGGTGCCGTCTGCGGACACCGTCGACGTAGCGATGCAGCCCGCCGCGACGCTCGCCGGGACGATCTGCGGGGACGACGGCAAGCCGCTCGCGGGCGCCGTCCTCGTGCTGGAACCGGGCTCCGACGTGCCGAACCCGCGCCTCACGGTTCCGGCGTACCACCCTTCCTGGGGCCAGGTGGGAGACCGCCTCCTCCTCAAGCACACCGATGCCGCGGGCGCGTTCGCGTTCCCGGGCATCCCGGAGGGTTCGTACTCGCTCGTCGTCGTGCTTCCCGCCGCCACTTCGCAGGGTTTCCGGGAAGTGCGCTTCGGGCCTCTGCGCCCGTCGGGCGGACCCGTGGACCTCGCTTTGTCCGCGCCGGTCTCGAACGCGCTGGCGGGGCGCATCGTCGATGCGGGCGGCGGGGCCTTCCGCGACGCGCGGGTCCTCATCACGGTGATCCCCGAGCGGGCCGTGGGCGTCAACGATCCGAATGCGCGTCCGCGCATCACGCAAGTCGAGGGCTCTCCCGACGGCTCGTTCCGTCTCGACGGGCTGACGTCGCCTTCGTACACGTTGCAGGTCACCGTTCTCTCCGGGCTCCGCAAGGCCACGCTGCCCGACGGCACGCCGACGAACATGGTGTCGAAGATGCAGAAACAGGTGTTCCACGGCCTGCGGCCGCCGCGGACGGATCTCGTCCTCGAGATGACGGAGATGCCGCGCCTCAGGGGACGCCTCGTGGACGACGCGGGCGCGCCGCTGGTTGGCTGGATGGTCATGGCGGAACCGCTGAGCGAATGGACGGCGATGCCGTCGAGCGCCGGAACAGCCCCGGACGGCACCTTCGAGCTGCAGCACGTCGAGGACGCCGACTTCCGGCTCCAACTCCAGTGCGCGGGCCAGGCCGCGCGACGCGCCATCCTCCTCCGCCCCGTCCGCGGCGGCGCGGAACTCGGCGACGTCGTCGCGACGCTGGAAGCCCGCATCCGCGGACGTGTCGTCGACAAGGCGGGAGTGTCCGTGGCCGGCGCGAAGGTCCAGATCTACCCGCTCCCTTCGGGTCCCGTGCAGACCAGCACGACGAGCGAGGACGGCGCCTTCGAAGCGACCGGTCTCGATCCGGCGGCGAAGTACTTCGTCGGCGTCGTCGGGACGATTGGGCGCCCGTCGTGGGAAGGGCGCACGGTCTCGTCCGACGGCGTGCGCCCGGGGACGAACGACGTCCGGCTCGTCCGCGAGTGACGGCGCGGCGCTGTTTTCACTCCATCACGACGGTCACGAGGGCACGTCCCGGGATGGAGATGGTCGCGCCGCTCGACGTCGCGTCGAGCGCGCGCAGGTCGTCCCCCGCCGCGGCCGACGTAACGTACGCCCGCTGCGTCTTCGGACCCGTCGGGGCGCCCGCGACCTAGAGCCGCACGTCGATCGGCGCGGCACCGC
>JANNHP010000237.1:0-5025 GCA_031404455.1 Planctomycetia bacterium
TCGCGTCGTTCGCGAGACGGACCTCGCGGCCGAGGCGCGCGCCGAGGTCGCGATCGAGCGGGCGCCCGATGAGGCACGTCGAGTTCGCGTTCTTCATGAAGCCGGTCGCGGGCGAGATGGCACCGGGGACGCCGACGCCGACGGTGCCCGCGAGGCCGGTGGCTTTCTCGGCGTCCTCGACGAGTCCAGCGATCGCCTCGACCGTGCCCTCGTAGCTCTTGCTCGGCGTCGCGACGCGGCGGCGGAAGAGTTCGCGTCCGTCCGTCGCGAACGCCACGGCTTCGATCTTCGTCCCGCCGAGGTCCACGCCGATGCGCATCGACGTCATCCGCGCCGTCGTCCTTCGCGCAGGAGCCGCCGCCGCGCCTCTTCGAGCTCCTTGCGCTTCGCCTTGTCGAACTCCGGGAAGCGCGGATCGAGCGACTCGATCGCGCGCGTCACCGTCTCCGCGACGACGAGGCGCGTGAACCACTTGTGGTCGGCGGGCACCACGTGCCACGGCGCGTGAGACGTGCTCGTCCTGCGGACCATCCCCTCGAACGCCTGCATGTACTCGTCCCAGTGCTCGCGCTCCTCGACGTCGCCGAGCGCGAATTTCCAGTTCTTCGACGGCTCGTCGATGCGCGCGAGGAACCGCCTGCGCTGCTCCTCCTTCGACACGTGGAGGAGGAACTTCAGAACGAGCACGCCGTTGCGCGCGAGGTGGCGCTCGAACGCGTTGATGTCCTCGTACCGCTCCTCCCACACGTCCTTCGTGACGAGGTGCCGCGGGATCCGCTGATTCGCGAGGATCTCCGCGTGCACGCGCACGATGAGCACCTCCTCGTACCACGAGCGGTTGAAGATCCCGATGCGCCCGCGCTCCGGCAGGCAGCGGAGATGGCGCCAGAGATAGTCGTGGTCGAGTTCCTCGCTCGTAGGCGTCTTGAAACTGAACACCTGGCAGCCCGCGGGGTTGATGCCCGAGAGCATGTGCCGGATGGTCGAGTCCTTGCCGGCTGCGTCCATCGCCTGGAAGACGACGAGGACCGACCAGCGGTCCTCGGCGTAGAGCTTCGACTGGAGGTCCGAGAGCCGGGCGACGCTCGCGGCGAGGACGTCGTCGCCGCACTCCTGCTCGCGCAGCCCCGCGGTGTCGGCGGGATCGACGTCGTCCAGGCGAAATCGCTTCGGCCGGTCCACGCGGAAGCGCGCGGGCAGCCGGACGACGGCCTTCGAGAGTCTCTTGCGTGCAGCGGATCCCACGATCGACCTCCTCTCCTCGCGACCGGGCAGCGCGCCTACGGCTTGACCGGCAGCACGTGGATCGCCTTCACGACGAGGAGAACCTCGTCGCCCGGCTTCAGCGCAAGCTCCTCGAGCGACTCGGTCGTCAGCACCGACGCCATCGCGGCGGGGCCCACGACCTTGAACTTCACGAGCGACATCACGTCGCCCTTCTTCACCGACGTCACCTTGCCGCGGATCTGGTTGCGCGCGCCGTACTTCATGGTGCCTCCTCGGTTGCGAGAGTTCGAACCGCGGCGCATGCTACGCCTCGCCCCGCGCGAGCCGAAAGGAGGGCACTTCGCCGGACCGCCGCCGATGCGTAGTCTGGCCGAACCCAAGGGAGGGTCGGCGACATGCGACGTCTCGTCTCCATCGTGTTCGCGGTCGGTCTCGCGCTCATCGCTGCGGCCTGCGGCAAGGACGGCGACGCCGCGAAGCCCGCGCCGGGCGGCGGCGAGAAGGTGGTCGGCGTGGCGCTCCGCACGCGGAGCCACGAGTTCTACAAGGACCTCGAGGCGGGACTCGTCGAGGCGGCGGCGAAGGCGAACCTGCGGCTGATCGTGCAATCCGCCGACGACGACCTGACCGCGCAGGCGCGGCAACTCGACGACTTCGTCACGCAGAGGGTGGACGCGATCGTCGTCATCCCGTGCCAGTCCGACGCGATCGCCGCGAGTCTCCGCGGCGCCGCGGCGGCGAAGATCCCGGTCTTCACCGCGGACATCGCCGCGAAAGGCGCCGACGTCGTCTCGCACGTCGCCTCCGACAACTTCCAGGGCGGGAGGCTCGCGGGCGAGGCGATGGCGAGGTTCCTCGGCGGCAAGGGCAGGGTGATCGTCATCGACCAGCCGAGCGTCACGTCGGTGCAGGACCGCGTGCGCGGGTTCGAGGAGGCGCTGAAGGCGCACGCGGGGATCGAGATCGTCGGGAAGCCGGCGGCCGGCGGCGAGCGCGTGAAGGCGCAGGCGGTGATGGAGGACGCGCTCACGCGCCACGCCGATCTCGCGGGCGTGTTCGGCATCAACGACGACTCGGCGCTCGGCGCCCTGCACGCCGCCGAGAAGGCAGGCCGCGGGAATCTCGTGATCATCGGCTACGACGCGACGCCCGAGGCGCAGTCCGCGATCCGCCGCGGCAGCGCGCTGAAGGCCGACGTCATCCAGTACCCGAAGCTCATCGGCGCGAAGACGATCGACGCGATCGCGCGGCACCTCCGCGGCGAGAAGGTCGAGAAGCTGACGCCGGTCGAGGTGGGCACGGTCGACGCCGAGAGCCTCGCGAAGGGGAAATGACGCTCCTCGCGCTCTCGAACGTCTCGAAGGCGTTCCCAGGCGTCCGCGCGCTCGACGGCGTCTCGCTCACGGTGGAAGCCGGCGAGATCCACGCGCTCGTCGGCGAGAACGGCGCGGGGAAGTCGACGCTGATCAAGATCCTCGGCGGCGCGTACGTGCCCGACGAGGGCACGGTCCTCCTCGACGGCGAACCGTTGCCGCGCGGCGACCCGCTCGCCGTCGCGCGGCGCGGCGTGCGGATCATCTGGCAGGAGTTGGCGCTCGTGCCGGAGTTGACGGTCGCGGCCAACGTCTTCCTCGGGAGAGAGCAAGGCGGTTGGCGTCTCGCGCGGCGGGACATGGAGCGCGAGACGCAGCGGGTGCTGGACGAGATCGGCGCGGACGTTCGGGCGACGGGAAAGGTTGCGTCGCTGTCCGTCGCCGAGCGCCAGATGGTGGAAGTGGCGCGTGCGCTCCACGGCGAAGTCCGCGTTCTCGTGCTCGACGAGCCGACGTCGTCGCTGCCGTCCGCCGACGCCGCGCGCCTCCTCGACATCGTCCGCGGCCTCGCGAAGCGCGGCATCGGCGTCGTCTACGTCTCGCACCGACTGGAGGAGGTCTTCGCCCTCGCCGACCGCATCACCGTGCTCCGCGACGGACGCGTGACCGGCTCGACGCCCGCATCGCAACTCGACCGCGCGGGCCTCATCCGGCTGATGGTCGGCCGCGACCTCGCGGACGAGTTCCCGCGTCGAACGGCGACGCCGGGCGAGCCCGTGCTCGAGGTGCGCGGTCTCGCGTCGCCGGGACGGATCGCCAACGTCGATCTCACCGTCCGGCGCGGCGAGATCGTCGGCCTCACCGGGCTCGTCGGCTCGGGACGGACATCGGTCGGCCTCGCGCTCTACGGCGCGATCCCGTCGCGCGGAACGGTTCGTCTCGACGGGCGCGACGTGCGCATCCGTTCGCCGTCGGACGCGCTCGGCGCGGGCGTCGCGTACATCACCGAGGACCGGAAGGCCGCGGGCATCTTCCCGGCGCTCGACGTCGCGACGAACGTGACGATCGCGACGCTGCCGATGTTCAGCCGTCTGGGCGTCCTCGACCGTGGCCGCGAGCGCGCCGCGGCGACCGAGGCCGCGAGCGACTTCGACGTCCGCAGCACGGGACTCGGTCAGCGCGCGGGCACGCTCTCGGGTGGCAACCAGCAGAAGCTCCTGCTCGCGCGGTTCCTGCTGGAGGAGCGGAAGCTCCTCATCCTCGATGAGCCCACGCGCGGCGTGGATGTCGGCGCGAAGTCCGAGATCTACGCGCTCATCGACCGGCTGACGAAGGACGGCCTCGGCATCCTCTTCATCTCGTCCGAACTGCCGGAACTCCTCGGCATGGCGGACCGGATCGTCGTGATGCGCGACGGGCGGACCGTCGGCGAACTCGCGCGCGGCGAGGCGACCGAGGTAGGGATCATGGACCTCGCGACGTCGGAGCGCGCGGCGTGAGGCGGACGATGCGCTTCGTCGCGACGTACGGGATCTTCGTCGCGCTTGCGATGCTCTTCGTCGTCCTCGCGGCAGCGATGCCGGACACGTTCCTCACGACCGGCAACCTGACGAACGTGCTGCGGCAGAACTCGTTCACGGCGGTGCTCGCGGTCGGCATGACGCTGACGATCCTGACGGGCGGGATCGACCTCTCGGTCGGCTCGGTCGTGGCGCTCTCGGGCGTGCTCGCCGCCGAGGTCCTCGCGAAAGGGCACGGCGTGACGGCGGCGATCGGCGCGGGCGTGGCGACGGGCGCCGCCGTCGGAATCGTCAACGCATTGTTCGTCACGCGCGTCCGCATCCCGCCGTTCCTCGCGAGCCTCGCGATGATGCTGATCGTGAGGGCGGTCGCGTTCAAGCACACCGGCGGCGAGACCGTGCGTCTCCCCGAGGAGGCGGTCGCCTCGTTCGGCGCGCTGATGGACGGCCTCGCCCCGGTCGCGATCATGCTCGCGGTCGTCGGCCTAGGGTGGTTCGTGCTTTCGTGGACACCGTTCGGGCGGCACGTCTACGCAGTGGGCGGGAACGTGGAGGCCGCGCGCCTCTCGGGCATCCGCGTGCCGCGCGTGCTGACCGGCGTCTACCTGCTCTGCGGCGCGCTCGCCGGACTCGCGGGCGTGATGGTGGCGTCGCGTCTCGGCGCGGGTGATCCGCGGACCGGCGTCTCGTTCGAACTCGACGCCGTCGCGGCGACCGTCGTCGGCGGCACGAGTCTCTTCGGCGGCCGCGGCACCGTGTGGGGGACTCTCGCGGGCGTCTTCTTCATCGGGATGCTCGGCAACGGCCTGAACCTGTACGGCGTCGACTCGTACGACCAGCAGATCGTGAAGGGCGTCGTGCTCCTCGCGGCGACCTCGCTCGATCTGTGGCGCGGGAGGGAGGACCGATGAGGTCAAACGGTGCCTGGCTCAAGTCGTCGGAGAGTCCGACATCGCGTTGGCGCC
>JANNHP010000238.1:0-14322 GCA_031404455.1 Planctomycetia bacterium
GAAGCCGTCGCCGTCGATGTCCGCGGCGACGACGCGGTCCGCGCGCCAGTCGTCGGCGCCCGCGGCGGGCATCACCGCTGCGGTCGCGTTCGAGAAGACGCCGCGGCCGTCGTTGCGCAGGATGCGCGTCTCGGACGTCGCCGACGCAGTGGCTCCGCCGCGCCGCGAGAGGACGAGGTCGAGGTCGCCGTCGCGGTCGACGTCGGCGAGCGCGGACGACGCCGCGTCGCACGCCTCGCCCGCGAGCGAGCCGAGGCCCGATGCGGCCGTCACGTCGGAGAAGCTGTAGCTCGTGATCGTCTTCGGCTGGGGCGGGTTCGGGCGGCCCACGATGTCCTCGACATAGACCCGGTAGTCGCCCTTCGGCCGGACCGGCGCGACGAACCGGTGCTGCACGCTGTTGACGTACGTCGTCTGCGACGCCGAGATCTCCTCGAAGACGCCCGGCGTCGTCGTCTCGAAGAACACCTTGTCGGTGGCCGAGAAGAGGAAGCCCTCGAGCGTCACCGTCTCGCCGCCGAGAATCGGCACCAGCGACGGGTTGACCCGGGCGATGACCGGCGTCGTCACGTACTCGAATTCGAGGTCGGCGACGTGGCCGTCGACCGACGACGCGAGGTCGCGGACGCCGAACACGACCTTGCCGCCGACGTGGGGCGGCGCGACGAAGCGCACGGTGGTCGCATCGACGAAGGTCGGGGTGATGGGCTGGAGCACTCCGTCGATCAGGACGCCGATCAGGCTGCGGAAGTGCCGCCCCTTCAGCGTGATCTCGAAGCCGCCGAAGAGCGGGCCGACGGCCGGTTCGAAGGAAAGGACGACCGGCGGACGCACGACCTCGAACGCGCCGGCGCGGACCGCGGGCTGGCCGGACGTGGTCGTGGCGACGACGTCGTGGACGCCGAACGGGAACGTGGCGGGGACGCGTCCCGAGATCGTGGAACCGTCGTCCGCGAGGACGACGTCGTCGAGCGGCGTATCGCCGAGGAAGAGGCCCGCCGTGCCGCGAGGGGCGAGCGGGTCGAGGAGTCCCGTCGTCCGGACGGTGATCGTCGAAAGCTGACCGCCCGCCGCGGGCGACACGCCGTTCGTCAGGATCAGTGGCTCCACTTTCGACAGTTTCGCGACGCGCGGCTTCGCGTCCTTCGGGGCGACGAGAGTCCGCGTGAGCGTGACTTGTCCGCCGCCCGCAGGCGCGTCGAACGTCAGCTTGCAGTCGCCTAGGGGCGTCGCCGCGGGCAGGTCGAACCGCTTCACCGACGTCGCGCCGGGCGCGCCGGTCACCGGGCGTCCGAGCGGATCCTTGAACGAGTTGAACGTGGGAGCCGCGCCGCTCCACTTCAGCGTCCACGAGACGTGCGCGCCGCCCGTGGCCGGGACGGCGAACCGGTACTGCCCGTTCGCATCGGGCGCCGCGAGCGTCTCCACGGAGCGCGCGGGACGGCTCGTCTTCACGGACACCGAGTACGGACCGGTCGAGTCGTCGGCGCCGCGCACGCGGACCTTCCACGTGCCGGTCACGTCGAGGACGAACTTCGCAGTCGGCGACTTCGTCTTCCCCGCGAGCACGAGTCCGTCGTCCTCGGTCACGACCGATCCGCCCGGGCGGACGAGCTCGACGACGGGAGCGAGCCCGCTGCCGCGAGGCACGCGCACGGAGGCCGTGAGCGTGGTGCCGCGGAAGCCGCGCAGGACGTAGTCGTCGGCGTCGCCGTCGGCGTCGGGGGGGAAGAGGGGGGTGGCGGAGATCTCCGTCGTGAAGACCGATCCGCTCGGCGCGGCGACGCCCCGCCCGTCGGGGAGCCCACCGGAGAGACTGTCGGCGAACGCTGCGACCGCGACGGTGAGCGTCAGCAGGGTCGCGGCGGCTCGGCGCATGGACTCTCCATCGATGACCCGGAGCGCCGCAATCGATCGGGCCGGGCGGAGTCTATCCTGCGTTGATGAATCCGCGCATCTGGGTTGTTGCCCTACTCGCTCTCTCGGTCCCGGGCGTCGCCGACGAGGCACCCCGGGACGTGACCGCCGTCCTCCGTCCGATCCGGGAGAAGCACGACATCCCGGCGATGGCGGGGGCGATCGTGCACGGCGAATCGCTCTCGGCGATCGGCGCCGACGGCGTCCGCGAGCGCGGGAAGCCCGAGAAGGCGACGACGGCCGACCTCTGGCACCTCGGCTCCTGTACGAAGTCGATGACCGCGACGCTCTGCGCCGGACTCGTCGAGGAGAAGAAGCTCTCCTTCGACGCCCGGGTGAGCGACGTCTTCGGAGACGTGAAGGGGATGGATCCCGGCTGGAAGGACGTCACGCTCGCCCACCTCCTCACGAACCACTCGGGCGCGCCCGCGAGCCTCGATGCCGACGGGCTCTGGAGTCGCCTCTGCACCCACACGGGCTCGCCGGTGGAGCAGAGGCGGTCGCTCGTCCTTGGCGTGCTGAAGCGCGCGCCCGAATCGGAGCCGGGGACGAAGTACGTCTACAGCAACGCGGGATTCGCGATCGCGGGCGCCATGGCCGAGACGGTGATGAAGGAGCCGTGGGAGTCGCTGATGACGAAGCGCGTCTTCGCGCCGCTCGGCATGACGTCGGCGGGGTTCGGGCCGCCGGGGACGAAGGAGAAAGTCGATCAACCGCGCGGACACGTCGGGGGCGGCAAGCCCGTGACGCCGGGGAGGCACGCCGACAACCCCGCGGCGATCGGTCCCGCGGGAACCGTCCACGCGTCGATCGGCGACTGGGCGAAGTACGTGGCGCTGCACCTCCGCGGCGAACGCAAGGACGCGAAGCGAATACTCACGCCGGAGTCGTTCGTGAAACTCCACACGCCGGTGGCCGACGAGGCGCAGTACGCGATGGGCTGGATCGTCGCGCCGCGTCCGTGGGCGGGCGGTCGCACGCTGACGCACAGCGGCAGCAACACGATGTGGTACTGCGTCACGTGGATCGCGCCGGAGAAGGACTTCGCGGTGCTCGTCACCTGCAACCAGGGCGGCGACGCGGCGGCGAAGGCGTGCGACGAAGCGTCGTGGGCGCTGATCCAGGACCATCTCGCGCACACGAAGCCCGCGGGCCCGAAGTAGTCTTCCGCTCCCGGCGCGCGAGGGCGCCGGCGGAGGCGGAACGATGAACGAGATTCGATTCACGGCGCTGGCGGTGCTCCTCTCGGCGACGGCGTGCGCGTCGCACGAACCTCCGCCGGTTCCGGCGGTCGCGGCGACGGTGACGTCGACTCCCGCCGAACCCGAGCATCCGTGGCCCGGCGGCGACCGCGCGGACCTCGTCGTCCCCGACGAGATCTGGTCCCGCGCGCTCCGGAACCTCGGCCGCGACGGCGGGAAGCTCGGCTACTCGTCCGAGGAGATGAACCTCTACAAGAACGACCGCTTCGCGCTGCGCACGGTGACGAACCTCTTCCGCGACGTCCGGACGATCCCGCGCTTCTCCGGCGCGCAGGCGAAGGCGCTCGTCAAGGACGCGGCGAGTCCGGGGCTCCTCGTCGAGCGGGCGTACGCGTGGACCGACGTTCGCGCCGGGCGGATGCTGACCGCGCCGAAGCCCGAGGACGGCTGGGGCGTGGACTGGATCCCGAAGGACGCTACGCCGGAGCAGGCGCTCAGCGTGCTCTACAAGCTCGTGGGCGAGGAAAGTCCGCGGCTCCCCGGCGACGACGAGGCGATCCGGGCGTTCGCGCGACTCCCCGTGAGCGTGCAGCGGCTCGTCGTCCGCGTGTACGTGGCGGTCGAGGAATCGACGGACTGGATCGTCGATGCGTACCGGCGCGACGAGTCCCGGACGATGACGACTTTGCGCGCGACCGGCGCGGGCTTCCCAGCCGGTCAGACGTACTCACTCGCCGCGGCGCCGTTCACCGACGAGTGGCGCGGGCTCTCGGTCACGCACGCGCAAGCCACGTTCGCGCAGATGGCGACGATCGACCGCGAGTACCTCGCGTTCGGGTCCGTGCTCCTCGCGACGTGGGTCGGTTCGGCGATCGACGAGTACCGCACGGCGCCGCAGGCGGGCGCGCTCGCGTCGCCGCTGTCGATCGTGACGCCGCTCGGCGCGATCCGGATCTTCGGAATCGGGGACGACGAGATCCCCGCGGCCGACGCGACGTCGGCGCTGTTCACGGTGGACCTCGGCGGGAACGACCGCTACGTCGGGAGTCACGGCGTGCCGCAGCGTGCCGCTGTGCCGATCGGCCTCTGCATCGACCTCGGCGGCAACGACACGTACGACGGCGGCGACGCGCCCGCGTCGCTCGCGTGCGGGCTCTTCGGCTTCGGCGCGATCTTCGACGTCGCTGGCAACGACAAGTACCGCGTGAAGGAGTCGGGTCTCGGCTGCGGCTGGTTCGGGACGGGGCTCTTGATGGACTACGCGGGCGACGACGAGTACGTCGTCGACACGCACTGGGGGCAGGGCGTCGCGCACGTCGGCGCGGGGCTCCTCGTCGATCTCGAAGGCAACGACACGTACACGTGCGGCTACGACTCGCAGGCGCACGCCGGGACGCTCGGGGCCGCGCTCCTCCTCGACGTCGCAGGGAACGACCGCTACCTCGCGCGCGACGACGGGAACATCTCCGAGCTCTACCTCGGACAGTCCGTCGCGATGTCGCAGGGCGCGGCACAGGGACGCCGCGCGGACATCGGCGACGGCCACAGCATGGCCGGCGGCGTGGCGTTCCTCGTGGACGGCGCGGGCGACGACTCCTACCACGCGACGGCGTGGAGCCAGGGCTGCGGGTACTGGTGGGCGGCCGGGTTCCTCGAGGATCTCGGGGGCAACGACACCTACCGCAACGGCAAGTACTCGGCCGGCGCCGCCGCGCACTTCGCCATCGGCTGCCAGGTCGATCTCTGCGGCGACGACAAGTCGAACGTCGGCAACGACGCGACGAAGAACCAGTACCAGGGGCACGCGCGCGACGGGTCGATCGGCATCTCGATCGACGGGGACGGGAACGACGTCTACAAGCTGACGACGATGTGCGGGGGCGCTTCGGACCTCACGAGCATCGGCTTCCTGTGGGACCGCCGCGGCGACGACGTCTACGAGATCGCGTTCACCGCGCCCGAGAAGTCCGACGGATGGTCGGACACGCCGCCGCTCGGAACCTCGTCGCTCTACCCGCGCTTCAACGACTTCCGCGACGACCTCGACGCGTGGGGCCTCTTCCTCGACACCGGCGGCGCCGATCGCTACGACGGCCCGTCACTCGGCCGCGGCGACCTCTCCGAGTGGGCGTCGCGCCGCGGTCCGCGCTCCTGGGGATACGGCCTCGACGTCGAGTGGTTCCCGCGCGCCGCGCGGTGACGGAATCGAGCGGCCCGCGTCGCTTGCGCGGCGCGGGCCGGTGAACGTCTCTCGGTTGCGGCGAGGACTAGAAGTCGAGATCCATCGCGAGTCCGAAGACCTTCGCGCTCTGGTCGGCGTGGCCGGCGCCCTGCTGCGCCAGGGCGAAGATCTCGATCGACAGCGTCTGATCGAACCGCTTGATGATCGAGAAGCGCTCCGAGTAGACCGAGTCCCGGGTGGCGTGGAAGTAGTTGACCTTGCCCGTCACGCCGACCGACATGTCGCGGCCGAGCGGGTGCTCCCAGCCGAGGGCGCCCGCGGCCTCCCAGTCGCGTCCGCCGTTGCCGCTGACTTCGCGGCTGAACACCTCGGCGACCGACAGCGAGGGCAGGAACTTGTCGGAGTCGTTCGTGGAGTGGACGTCTCGGGCGTGCGGCTGCCGCGCGGCGATGCCGCCGTCGCAGAGCTCGAACGGCATCATGAACGTGAGGCCGGGCGACCAGGCCTCCTCGTCTCCGGCGCCGATGCTGTCGCCGTCGAAGTAGCGGACGAACAGGCTGCCCTGGAACGTCAGGTTGCCCAGCTTGAAGTTGCGGTTGAGCGAGCCCTCGTAGTTCCAGGCGAGCGGCGTGAACTGGTCGTCCACGTCGCCGACGCGCACGACGTCGAGCTCGGCGGCGTAGCGGCCGCCGAACATCTGGAACGACTTCGCGAGCGTCATGTGCGTCTCGTTGATGACCTCGTACGCATTCGGCTCGCTGGCGCCGACGTAGGAG
The DNA here is from genome assembly GCA_031404455.1 of Planctomycetia bacterium. Classification (GTDB taxonomy): domain Bacteria; phylum Planctomycetota; class JAJSAM01; order JAJSAM01; family JAJVHW01; genus JANNHP01. Next base: position 6,078 of record JANNHP010000238.1, read on the forward strand.
AAGGACGTGCCGACCGTGAACGTCGGCGCGTCGAACGCCATGTGGCCGCGGCTCGGGTCGCGCGAGAAGCGGACCGGCCGTGTGACGAAGTACTCGACCGCATCCTGCAGCTCCGGGGCGGGCGCGGCCTCGTCGGCTCTCGCATCGCTCACGGGCAGGACGGCGGCGACGGCGACCGCGGCGAGCGCCGCGACCTTCAGATGGTGGACGGACATCCTGTGTACCTCCTGCGGGGCACCCCCGCCCCGACCCGGGGGACTCTAGCGCCGGGGTCCGACACTTCAAGCTGTGCGAGAGCGATCTTCGTACCTGATTCACGGGTCCGGGGTACGGGCGCGGACCGTAATGAAGGCGCAGGGCAGACCCGGTGCCGGGAGGATCACGCCCCGAGTTCCCGCCGTGTTCCACGAGGAGACGAAGTCATGCCCCGATTCCGTGATTTATCGCTGGTCGCCGCGATGGGAGTCGTCGCAGTCGCGGCACCCGTCCGCGCCGGCGACCTCGAGGTGCCCGTCGTCGAGCGGACGCTCGAGAACGGGATGAAGGTGCTCGTCGTCGAGGACCGCTCGATCCCCAACTGCGCGCTCTACGTCTTCTGGCGCGTCGGATCCCGCGACGAGAAGCTCGGCGCCACGGGCATCGCGCACTTCTTCGAGCACATGATGTTCCGCGGCGGCGCCAAGTACGGCACGTCGTTCGACTCGACGATGGAGGACGCCGGCGGCTCGAACAACGCCTTCACGCAGCACGACGTCACCGTCTACCAGGACTGGTTCCCGAAGGCGGCGCTGCCGCTCATCCTCGATATCGAAGAGGACCGCATGAGCGGGATGGACTTCGACAAGGACAAGGAGGCCGTTCTCGCCGAGCGGAGCGTGGTCGCGAGCGAGTGGCGCTCCGCGTACGAGGACCCCGCCGAGCTCGTCGAGACGCAGCTCTGGGCGTCGGCGTACACCGAGCACCCGTACCGCTGGTCGGTCCTCGGCTGGTGGAACGACGTCGCGAACTGGAAGCAGAAGGACCTCGAGGACTTCTACGCGCGCAACTACGCCCCGAACAACGCGACGGTCGTCCTCGTCGGCGACGTGAACGCCGCGGACGCGCTGAAGCTCATCGAGGCGAAGCTCGGCAAGATCCCGCGCAGGCCCGATCGCGAACCGCTGCACAGCCAAGAGACGGAGCAGCAGGGCGAGCGGCGATCCGTGCTCGAGAGCGCGATCGCGCCGTCGCCGGCCGTGCGCGCCGCGTGGCACATCTGCCGGACGAGCGACCCGGACTTCGCGAAGCTCGAAGTCCTGGAGGCGCTCCTCTTCCACGGCGAGTCGAGTCTCCTGGTGCAACTCCTCGTCGAGAAGGAGCAGGTCTGCCAGGACGTCGGCGGCGGGTGGCAGGGCCACCAGTTCGACCCGAGCCTCTTCACCGTGGACACGGTCCTCGTCGAGGGCGGCGATCCGGCCCGCGTGGAGACGCTCGTGTACGACACGCTCGCGAAGCTCCAGAAGGACGGCCCGGGCGAGCGGGAGATGAAGAAGGCGAAGAACACGCTGCGCGCGGGCTTCGTCCGCCGGCTGAAGACCATCAACGACAAGGCGATGCTGATCGGCGAGACGGAGACGTTCTTCGGCGGCTGGAAGAACCTCGGCGCGCGCGCGGCGCGCATCGACGCGGTCACGGCGAAGGACGTCCAGGACGTCCTCGCGAAGTACTTCACGCGGAAGAACCGCACGGTCGTGACGCTCGTGCCGGTCGCCGGGACGGATGCCGCCGAGAGCGGGACCGCTCCCGAGAAGGAAGGGAAGTAGATGCGCACCCCGACGATCTTCGCAGCCGCGTTCGCGGCACTTGCTCTCGCTGTCGCGCAGCCCGTGGTCCGCGCCGAAGAGGCGCGCGGCCTCCTGCCGAAGAGCGAGGACTTCCGCCTCGCGAACGGCGTCCGCGTGGTGCTCGTGGCCGACCGCCGCGCGCCGCTCGTCAGCGTCGAGGTCCGCGTGGCGGGCGGCGCCGTGGAGGACGAGAAGGGCAAGGAAGGCGCCGCCGACATGGTCGCGACGCTGCTCGCGAAGGGCGCGGGCGCGCGCGACTCGCAGGCCTTCCACGAGGCGATCGACTTCGTGGGCGGCTCGTTCGGCACGAGCGCCGCGCGGCGCTGGATCTCGGTCGGCGCCGAGTTCCTGAAGGAGGACGTCGACCTCGAGCTCGATCTCGTCGCGGACGCGCTGATCCGGCCGAAGCTCGACCCCGTCGAGTTCGAGAAGGAGCGCCGCCTCGCGATCGACGGCATCCGCCAGGCGAAGCAGCAGCCCCGCGACATCATCCGCCTCTACCACGCGAACTGGTTCTTCGGCGCGCACCCGAACGCTCGCCCCGTCGGCGGCACGGAGACGTCGCTCGCGACGCTCACGATCGACGACGTGAAGGCCGCCGCCGCGCGCACGCTGGCGCCGTCGCGGACGTGGATCGCCGTCGCGGGCGACTTCGATCCGGCCGAGATGAGGAAGAAGCTCGACGCGCGCTTCGGCGCGTGGACGGCGAAGACGGGCGACGCCGCGGCGGCGCCGCTCGTCACGCCGCCGAAGGACCGCGGCGTGCTGCTCGTCGACTTCCCGACGTCGCTTCAGACGTACTTCCGTTTCGGGCAGCTCGGCTTCGACTGGAAGGACCCGGACTACGCCGCGCGCCACCTCGCCAACACGATCCTCGGCGGCCGTTTCACGAGCCGTCTCAACAAGACGCTGCGGACGGACTCGGGACTCACGTACGGCGCCGGGTCGACGTTCGACGACTCCACGCAGGGGACGTTCTTCGTCTCGACCTACACCGAGGTCGCGTCGAGCGAGAAGGCGATCGAGATGGCGGCCGACGTCACGTCGAAGTTCATGGCCGAGGGAATCACCGCCGCGGAGTTCGAGTCGGCGCGCTCCTACATCAAGGGCCAGTACGCCCCGGACAACGTGGAGACCGCCTCGCAGCAGGCGTCGATGCTGCTCGCCCTCGACTTCGACGCGGTGCCGCGCGACGTCGTCGACAAGCTCTTCGCGCGGCTCGACGCCCTCACGCTCGACGACGTCCACCGGGTGATCAAGGAGCGCTTCCCGTCGAAGGACTGGACGTGGACCGTGATCGGACCGGCGGAGAAGCTCCGCGAGTACCTGAAGAAGTTCGGCCAGGTCGCGGAGTGCAAGCTGGCGGACACGGGCTTCGGGCCGTCGAACTGACGCGAGCGGCCCCGTCTGACGGCTCGGAGCACGGTGTCCTCGCCGACGGTCAGGTCGCCGCCATCGCCGCGCGAACGTCCGCTTCCAGCGACCGCGCGAGCAGCTTCCGGTCCGTGCCCGTCCGCGGCGGCAGGAACCAGACCGTCGCTTCGATGCGCTTCGTCGCGGCGAGTTGGCGCAGGTGGGGGACGAAGCCGCCGTCGAGCCAGGCGACGACACGAGTCGGGTCGGCTCCGGGATCGCGCGGGAGGCGGTAGCGGATGGCGGCGGGGACGCACGGCACGCCGGTCGTCGCGGCTGCCTCGACGAGAGCCGGCTTGAACGGACGGACGTCGACGCCCGTCCCGGCGCCGCCTTCGAGGAAGACCGTCACCGTGCCGCCGAGCCGCAGGTGACCCGCGATCTCGCCGCCGACGCGCGCGGCGTCCTTCCGCAGTTCGCGGCGCAGGAAGAGCGTGCCGCCCGACCGCGCGAGGAAACCGAAGACCGGCCAGTCCGCCACGTCGGCTCGCGACACGTAGAGGGTGGGGTAGAGCGAGCCCAGCACGAAGACGTCGAGGTAGCTCCAGTGGTTCGGGGCGACGAAGCACCCGCCGCGCGGCGGGGGTTCGCCCCGGCGCTCGATCCGGACGCCGAAGATCGCGCAGACGCCCCGGCTGAACCAGAGCATCAGCCACGGGCCCGTGCGGGAACGAGCTCGCGGCCTGCCGATCGTGAGGAACGCGCCGATCACGGGGAAGGGCGCCGCGGCGAGGCACCAGAGCGACAGGAGCGAGATCCGGATCCAGGCTCGGATCAAGCGTCCGAGCCGATCGGCTCCGAGCCTGACGAAGGGTGGTCGCCGGGAACCGTGAGGAACACCGCCTTGCCCTCAGGGGTTAACTTGGGGGCCGTCAGGGAGGGTTCGATTGACACCGCGCGACCGCTGTAACGCACTGCCGCGGGTCTCGGAGGAGAAATCGAGGTGCCCACCGAACGGAGGCCTCGGGTTGACGAAGTCCGATGACGCGGCTCTCTTCGAGCTCTGGCTGACCAAGAAGGACGGCGATGCGTTCGCCGAGCTTGCGCGGCGCCACGCTCCCGTCGTCTACGACCTCGCCGCCCGCGTCCTTCGCGATCGCACCGCCGCCGAGGACGTCGTGCAGGAAGCCCTGCTCGATCTCGCGCTCGAGCCCACGCGAAAGCCCGCCGAAGTCGGCGTCGTCGCGTGGCTCGCTCGGTTCGCCATCTGCCGGGCGCGCAACCAGCGCTCCTCGGAGCAGTGCCGGACGCGGCGTCAGCAGATCGTCGGCCTGAGGCGCCCGGAGGAAGCCATGCCGGACGACCGACTCGAACTGAAGGAGGAGCTCGACCGCGCGCTCTCGGCCGCGGAGCCGGACGAGCAGGCCGTCCTCGCAATGCGCTTCCTCCACGGCTGGGAGTACGACCGGATCGCGCAGGCTCTCGAGACGAGCGAGGGCGCGGCGCGCGTCCGCGTGCACCGGGCGCTGTCGAACGTCCGAACGAAGCTCGGCGTCGACGCCGCCGACGAGCGGAAGGTCGCGCGCGGCATGGCGGCGCTCGGCATCATCCCGTTCTCGACATCGAAGCTCGACGCCTCCATCCGCTCGGCCCTCGATGCGGCCGGCGTTCCGTTCGCGCCGCCCTCCGCCGTCCCCGCCGGACTTCGCTCGGTGATGCTCGGCTTCGGTGCGGCCGTGCTGCTCGCGACCGCGGCGTCGCTGCCGTCGGCTCTCGAGTCCTCGTACGACGTCGCGAACGCTGCCGCGACCGTCGAGCTCGCGTCGTCCGCGTCCGGCGCGACGCCGAAGTCGGCCGCGCGTCCGGCGTCGAGTTCGTCCGCCCGGGCGGCGTCGTTCGGCGTCCCGCGTCCCGAGAACTGGGACGGCGGCGCCCTCGCGCGACTCGGGCGCGGCGAGACCCGCGACGTCGCTCCGTCCGCTCCGGTCGCGGTCCCGGCTCCGTCCGCGACCGAAGAGGTCGCCGCCGAGAGCGTCTCGCCGCCCGCAGTCTCCGATCCTCAGCAACCCTCGAGCGCGTTCGGCCCAAGTGAAAGGGGCGCAAGCGCTGCGAACTGCGACCCCGGCTCGTCTGACGACGAGCGGGCCGACGCACTCGGGGGTTTCGCCCGTCATGTCGCGCCGGAACCTGTCGCGGAACGGGTCGTCGTCGAAGAGACGGCGCCGCCCACGGCCGTGGTTGCCGACGTCGCGTCCGACGACCGCGCGGAGCCGATCGTCCGCACGGTCTCGCGCGGACGCCGCATCGACGCACTCGACGCGTCGGAGAAGGCGCTCGTCGATGAGGCCGCGGCGCTCGTGCGGGACGCCGTCGAGAAGGCCGCCGACGGTGACCCGTCGATCGACCGCGAGACGCTCAGCCGTGTGCGCAGGGTCGGCGTCCGCGCCGTGAAGCACCAGGTGCGGAACTGGCACAGGGACGACGTCGTCGCCGAGAAGCCCAAGCTCTCCGCGCGCAAGGCCGCGAAGCTCGCCCGCGTCTTCTCGATGCTCGTCGACTACGCCTTCGCCCAGGGCGCCGACGTCGGCGGACTGCGCTTCCCCGACGGCGTGGACGTCGCCGAGGCGCTCGAGGAACTGATCCGCGTGCTCTCGGCGGCGCCGCTCGACGCGGCTTCGCGCCGTCCCGACATCGCCGCCGACGCGGCCGCTCCCGACTCGCCTCCCGCCGACCGCCTCCCGGAGTTGCAGTAGGATCCGGCCATGAGACGGACCCTCGCCGCCCTGGCCCTCGTCGTCGTCGCGACCGTCGCGGCGCTCCTCGGACGCGATGCGCCCGAGGCGGCGGCGGTCGCGCCGTCGCAGGTCCTCGGCGTCTACAAGCTGAAGCTGAAGGGGGACGGCTGGCTGCGCGGCTCGACCGCGCCGTATCGCGTGGAGCGTGTCGGCGGGAACGCCAACCTGCTGCTCTCGGCGGGGACCGACGGCCGTCTGCGCGTCGAGATCCGCCTCGACCCGAGCTTCTCGGGCGGCCTTCTCGACCTCGCGACGCCTGCGACGGCGTTCGTCGGCGAGGGCTACATGGCCGGCGACTCGCTCACGGTGATCGACACCGGCGCTCCGACGTACGTCAACGCGATCACGCTGACGTTCCTGAAGGACGGCGCCCGCCTCATCGGACACTGGCTCTCCGCCTATCCGCCCGCCGCCGCCGACGCGGGTCCCGGGAGCGCGGTCGGGATCGACGTGTCCGGGCGCAAGCTCGGCAAGCGCGAGACGGGGCCCTCGGACGTGAAGCCGGTCCTGCGATAGCGCCCGGCGCGGCCCCGCTGCGCTCCCGGACGCGAAACCGCCGATAGAGATCCTGGTTAGGTTAGGATCTCGCCGTCCTCGCGACCTTCGCTCCTTTCCGAGGTGGACCATGGTTCCCGCGCTCGCAATCCTGGGTCTCGGCGGCAGCGAGATGCTCGTCATCGGGCTCATCGCGCTGCTCCTCTTCGGCACGAGGCTCCCCAAGCTCGCGCGGTCGCTCGGGCAGTCCGTCAACGAGTTCAAGCAGGGGATGAAGGACCCCGCGAACCCGGAGAAGGACCAGCCCGCCAAGAGCGATCCCCACTAGGCGCGCGCCGAGCGTGGACACGGACCCGATCCGCACGGTCTCCCCGCGGAACTGGCCGCGACCGCGCGGCTACGCGAATGGGATGCTGGTCCCCGCGGGACGTCAACTCCTCTTCGTGGCGGGCATGGTCGGCTGGGACGAGACGGAGAAGGTGGTCCCGGGGCCCTTCGTCACGCAGTTCGAGCAGGCGCTTCGGAACGTTGTGGCGGTCGTGGAAGAGGCGCACGGTCACACGAACGACATCGTGCGAATGCTCATCTTCGTCACGGACAAGGCCGAGTACATCGCGCAGCGCGCGGAGGTCGGCGACGCCTGGCGCCGCGTGATGGGGCGTCACTTCCCGGCGATGGCGCTCGTCGAGGTGAAGGGACTGATCGAGTCCGGCGCGATGGTCGAAATCGAAGCCGTCGCCGCCATCGAGCCGCCGCGCGCGGCGCACTGACCCGCGACCGCTACTTCGCCTTCGCGAGTTCCCTCTCGGCGCGCGCCTTCCACTGCATCGCGACGAAACTCGGGTACGGCCGGCCGTTCAGCGTCGCCTTCGGCGACTTCCGCTTGTCCGCGTACTCGATCGTCTTCTTGAATTCGCCCCTCTCGAACCAGTACTTGCAGAGGTTCTCGAGTGCGTCCCAGTACCCGCGGACCGGCGGCTGACCGTCCCGCTCGACGAGGCGGAGCACCTTCTCGAACATCGGCAGGCACGCCTCCTTCCGGTCGGCGAGGTGGAAGAGGTAGATGAGCGCCGTGTCGTTCAGGAAGTCCTGGTCGTCGGGCGCCGCCTTCACGCTCGCCGAGTAGTACTTCAGGCTCTTCTCGTAGTCGCGGCCGGCGTCGCGGAACCAGAAGCCCGCGTTGTTCCCGTAGCGCCCGACCGCCGGGTTCTTGGCACAGACGGCGTCGTACGCGCGCTCCCGATCGGCGAGCGCGATCTTGTCGTTGCCTGGCGCGGTGTGGAGCAGACGGTCGAGCGTGTCCGACGCCGCCGCCATCGCGCCGGGCGCGGAGTTCTCGACCGCGAGCGTGTACTCGAGGACCGTCGCCGCGAGGTCGCCCGAGCCCTCGATCATCTGCGCGATGTGGAGGTGGACGTCCGCGTTGCCCGGCGCGATCGTCTCCGCCTCGCGCAGCACGGCGAGCGCGCGCTTCGTGTCGATGGGCTCCTCGTTGCGGCAGACGTGCGCGATCCAGACGCGCGCCCACACCGCCTTCGGGCTTGCCGCGACGACCTGGTCGAGGAGTTCCAGCCGTTTCGCCCGGTCCCGCGGGTGGAGGCTGAGGAGCAGCGCGATGGGGCGGTCCTGGTCGGGCAGGAGGCGCACCGCCTCGAGATATCCCTTCTCCAGCGTCGCCAGCGGCACGCGCAGCCACTGCCGCGCGACCGTCTGGTTGAGGCGCGCGAGGCCGCTCTCGGGGGCGATCTCCAGCGCCTTCGTGTACTGGAGGTCGGCGGC
>JANNHP010000239.1:0-14988 GCA_031404455.1 Planctomycetia bacterium
CCTCGGTACCGCTCGACTCGGTGCTCCTCGAGCCTCGCAATGCCAAGCGCAGACATCGGCGCCGGTGTCCTGCACAGCGTCGCTACGCGTCGCTCCACAAGTTCACGCGAAGGCGGCGGCGACAAACCTGACGGCGATGACGCATGCGTCGCCCCTACAGTGGCAGATGCGCCGTCCCTTGCCTGTCACGCCGTGATGGCCCGTGCCCGATCTTTCCTCCCCGCAGACGCGGCCGGGCGCAGGGGCTACCATGCGGCCATGACGGGTCCCCTCTACGGAAGCGCTTCGGTCGAGGGCGGCGCTTTCGGCGAGGCGCTCGACCGCGCCGCCGACCGTGCCGCCACGGCGCTCGAAGGGCGGGTTCCCGACGTGGCGTTCGTCTTCGTCTCCACGGCCTACGGACCCGAGGTCGCGTCCGCCGGACGCCGGATACGCGAACGGCTCCGCGCGCGGCACGTCATCGGCTGCACGGGGTTCGGCGTGTGCGAGACGGCGGGAGAGATCGACGGGCGACCGGCCGTGTCGGTGCTGCTCGCGTCGCTGCCGGGTGTGGAGCTCTCCACGTTCTCGCTGCGCCAGGACCAGCTCCTCACCATGACGCGCGGCGACGACCTGCGCGCGGCGGTCGGGTTCGCGGCGTCGGCCAATCCGTCGTTCGTCCTCGTCACCGACCCGTTCACGATCGACGCCGACCTCGTCCTCGACCGGCTCTCCGACGCGTATCCGGGTGCGATCGCCGCGGGCGGCATGGCGAGCGGCGCGACGCGCCCGGGCGGGCACGTGCTCTTCCGCGACGGCCGCGCGCCGCGTTACGGCGCCGTGGGGCTCGCGATCGTCGGCATTCCGATCCGCCACGTCGTCTCTCAGGGATGCCGACCGGTCGGGCGCCGCTTCGTCATCACGAAGTGCGTCGAGAACAAGATCCTCGAGCTCTCGGGCAAGCGCGCGCTGCCGACGATCCAGGAGACGATCTCGCAGCTCCCCGCCGCCGACCGTGAGCTCGCGCAGACGAGCCTCCTCTTCGGCCGCGTGATGCACGAGGCGAAGGAGGACTTCAGTCTCGGCGACTTCCTCATCCGCAACTTCGTCGGCGCCGTGCCGGACGAGGGCGCGGTGCTCGTGCAGGACCGCGTGCGCGTGGGGCAGACGGTGCAACTCCAGCTCCGCGACGGCGCGACGGCCACGTGCGACCTCGACGCGGCGCTTGCGCGTGCGGCCGCCCTTGGACCGCCGCCGCGCGCGGCGCTGCTCTTCTCGTGCGCGGGGCGCGGCAAGCGCCTCTTCGACGTGCCCGACCACGACGTCGCCGCGATCCGCCGCCGCTGGGGCGAGATCCCGCTCACGGGGTTCTTCTGCAACGGCGAGTTCGGCGCCGTCGGACCGCGCAACTTCGTCCACGGGTTCACGGCGAGCGTTGCCGTTTTCTGAACGAGGCGATCAGAAAACGGATAGTTCGGGCACACCTCCGATGGAACGTCCGCCCGTCCGCCGACTTGCGATGGCAGTGAAGAGTCCAGAACCACCGAAGCGCGTCGGCGCGGACGGCGAGCGCCACGTCCTCGACGTCGCGGGGATGCACTGCGCGTCGTGCGTCGGGCGCGTCGAAAAGGCGCTGACGTCGGTGCCGGGCGTCGTCTCGGCGCGGGTGAACCTCGCTTCGAACGACGCGACGGTCGTCGTCGAGCCGGGGAAGTACGACGAGAGCGCGATCCGCGCGGCCGTGGAGCGACTCGGCGAGTACCGCGTCACGCCGCGCGGCGACGACGACTGGGCGTCGGTCGCGGCGGCCGCGGACGACGGCACCGGCCGCGACGCGGTCCTTGCGCTCGTGCTCTCCGTCCCGGCGATGGCGTTCTCGATGCACTGGGTGCCCGGCGTGTCCGCGGAACTCAGCAACTGGCTCGCGTTCGCTGTCACGGCACCCGTGCAGTTCTGGTGCGGGCGGCGTTTCACGACGGGCGCGTGGCGGGCGGCGAAGACGTTCGCAGCCGACATGAACACGCTCGTCGCCGTCGGCACGTGGACTGCGTTCCTCTGGTCGTGCGCCGCGCTCGTGCGCCCCGCGCTCTCGCCGCACCACGTGTGGTTCGACTCCGCGGCCATGATCGTGGCGCTCGTCCTCGCCGGGCGCTGGATCGAAGCGCGCGCGCGATCGAAGGCGGGCGACGCCGTCCGCGAACTGCTGCGTCTCGCGCCGCCGACCGCGCGTGTCGAGCGGGACGGCGCGGAGCACGAGGTTCCCGCGGCCGACGTGCGCGTCGGCGACGTCTGCGTCGTGCGGCCCGGCGAGCGGATCCCGGTGGACGGCACGGTCCTCGACGGCGCGAGCGCGGTGGACGAATCGATGCTGACGGGCGAGAGCCTGCCGGTCGCGAAGGCGGCGGGCGACGCCGTGACGGGCGCCACCGTCAACCAGACGGGCTCCTTCCGCATGCGGACGACGCGCGTCGGCAAGGACACCGCACTCGCGGCGATCGTGCTCGCCGTGCGCGAGGCGCAGAGTTCGAAGGCGCCCGTCCAGGCGATGGTGGACCGCGTCGCGGGCGTGTTCGTGCCGGTCGTCATCGCGATCGCGATCGCGACGGCCGCCGTGTGGCTCGCGATCGAGTGGGACCGCGGACCCGCCGCGGCGGCGTCGGTCGCGGTGATGCGCGCGGTGACCGTGCTCGTGATCGCATGTCCGTGCGCGATGGGCCTCGCGACGCCGACGGCGGTGATGGTCGCGGTCGGCGCGGGCGCGCGGCGGGGCATCATCTTCCGCGGCGCCGAGGCGCTGGAGGCCGCCGGGCGCGTGGACGTCGTCGCGTTCGACAAGACAGGCACGCTGACCGAGGGACGTCCGCGCGTGTCGGAGACGTTCGCCATTGGCGATCCCGAGAACCTGCTGCTCGTCGCGGCGTCGCTCGAATCGCGCAGCGAACACCCGCTCGCCGCCGCCGTGCTGGCTGAGGCCGCCGCACGCGGCGTCGAGAAGATGGCGGTGTCGGACTTCGAAGCCGTCCCCGGCCGCGGCGTGCGAGGCAAGGTGGCCGGCGGCATGGCGCTCGCCGGCACGGTCCAGTTCCTCGCGGACGAGGGCGTTGACGTGACACCGCTCGCGGACGCCGCGCGGGCCGCGGCCGAGCGCGGCGCGGGGATCATCGCCGTCGCGCGCAAGGGCAAGGCGCTCGGCCTCCTCGCCGTCGAGGACCGTCCGCGTGCGAACGCGGCGGTGGCCGTGGCGCGCGTCAAGTCGATGGGGCTCCGCGTCGCCCTCCTCACGGGCGACGCCGAGGCGCCGGCGCGTGCGATCGCGAAGGACGCGGGCATCGACGACGTCCGCGCGGGCCTCTTGCCCGAGGCGAAGTTGCGCGAGATCCGCACGCTGCGCGCGGGCGGCGCGCGCGTCGCGATGATCGGCGACGGCATCAACGACGCGCCCGCGCTCGCCGCGGCCGACGTCGGCATCGCGATGGGCACGGGCACCGGAGTCGCCATCGAGGCGGCGCTCGTCACGCTCGTGAAGGGCGACCTCTCGCGCGTCGCCGACGCCGTCTCGATCGGCCGCCGCGCGCTCACGACGATCCGCTGGAACCTCTTCTGGGCGTTCGCCTACAACGTCGCGGCGATCCCGCTCGCGGCCGGCGCGCTCGTCTCCGTCACCGACCTCGAAGTCACGCCGCCGCTCGCTGCCGCAGCGATGGCGCTGTCGTCGGTGACGGTCGTGGGGAACTCGCTGCGGTCGAGGGGTGTGCGGTGACGGGCGGTCGGCGGCCCGGGCCGGGGCCGTAGCATCCGGGCATTCCTGGCACGTTAAGTCGAGGAGGAAGGTGCATGAGTACGGTCCGCGAACCATTCGACGAGATCGGCAGCGCGATCGTCGACAGCCTGCAGGGCGTGAACTGGCGAACGGCGTGGCTCTGGGCGTCGATCGTCGAGCCGGGCGTGATGGATAGACGGCAGCGTTACGTCGACGGCGGAGATGGTGTCGAGAGGGACTTCGTACTTCGGAGTGCCATGCGGGTCATGGATGCAGTCGAGGCGCATCTCGCAGAGACGTCCGCCAAGGGATTCCCTGTTTGGAGCGGTCTCACGTTTCGAATCGATTCCTCGGGCGAGTTCAACGTCGAGTACTCGTATCGCCAGGCGTGATCTCGCGATCCCCGAACGCCGACCCGTCACCCTCCCCCCGCAACGATCCCCTCCACGAACGCCCGCAACTCGTCCCGCAGACGCCGGAACTCGTCGAGGTCCGCGCCGTCCGGGTCCTCGAACCACGTCGGGTCGTCGAACTCGCGCGTCTCGACGCGCGCGACGTGGGGGAGTGGCGGGCAGGCGCTGCGGGCTGCGTCGCTGAGTGCGACGCAGAGGTCGAACTTCTCGCGCAGCGTCGCGTCGATGCCCTTGCCGCGCTGCGCGCCGATGTCGACGCCGGCTTCCTGCATCACGCGGGTCGCGAGCGGGTGGAGGTGACGCGGATCGGTCCCGGCGCTGCGCGCGAGGAAGCGGTCGCCGCCGAGGTGACGGAGCCAGCCCTCGGCCATCTGGCTCTGGCACGAGTTCGCGACGCAGACGAAGAGGACGCGGTAGGGGCGTGACATGGGTTGGCGCTCGCATTCCGGGGCGGACGTCCGGCGCAGTCTCCGCGCGGCTTCCGTCTCCTGTCTCGATTTCGCGACTCGGATCCCCGGTGCCGCAGCCGACGACGCCTTCGCGCCCGCGCCTTCGCCCCGTACCCTCCCGCCGATGCCGAGACCCCTCACGCCGGTTGACGTCGCCCGCATCCCGCGCCCCGGCGCCGCGGTCCCGGTCGCGCTCCGGTTCTCGCCCGACGACCGGTACGTGACGTACCTCGCGAGCACCGACTCCTCGCTGACGCAGGTGCTGCACGCGCTCGACACGACGACCGGCGCGCGCACCGTGCTCTTCGACGCAGCGGACGGCGGCGTGCGGGACGACACGGCGTCGATCGAGGAAGCCCTGCGGCGCGAGCGTCTGCGCGAGCGCGGTTTCGGCGTGACGAGCTACGCGTGGGCGGAGACCGGCAAGCGGATACTCATCCCTCTCGCCGGAACGCTGCGCGTCATCGACCTCGATCCGCGGCGCGAGTCGCAGATTGCGGTCGCGCCGGGCGCGCCGCCGATCGACGCGCGGCTCTCGCCCTGCGGACGGTTCGTCGCCTACGTGCAGGACGCGGAACTCCACGTCGCCGAGTGCGTCGGCGGGGCACCGGTCCAGGTGACGAGCGGAGCGCGCGGCACCGGGCGCACGAACGGACTCGCGGAGTACGTGGCGCAGGAGGAGATGGGCCGCCAGGACGGCTGGTGGTGGTCGCCCGACTCGCGGTTCCTCGCGTTCGAGGAGGTGGACGAGACGCACATCCCCGCGTACCGCATCGTCCATCAAGGCAAGGACGCCCTTGGCGGCGCGGCGCAGGAGGACCACCGCTACCCGTTCGCGGGCGCCGCGAACGCGAGGGTGCGGCTCGGCGTCGTGCCGCGCGACGGAGGAGTGCCTGTGTGGATGGACCTCGGCAACGCCGAGTACCTCGCGCGCGTCACTTGGTTCCCCGACGGCTCGCTCGTCGCGCAACTCGAGAACCGCGAGCAGACGGAACTCCGCGTCGTGCGCTTCGATCCCGCGACCGGCCGCGGAACCACTCTCCTCGTCGAGACGAGCGACGTCTGGATCAACCTCGACGACAGTCTGCGTCCGTTGAAGAAGGGCACGGGAGACCTCGTCGGCGCCTTCCTGCGGACGAGCGAGCAGACCGGCTTCCGGCACATCGAGGTTCGCGCAGCCGACGGTCGGCTCCTGCGCACGCTGACGAGCGGCGACTGGATCGTCGAGTCCGTCCGCGGCGTGGACGAGGACCGCGGGATCGTCTGGTTCTCCGGCACGAAGGACGGCGTCACCGAGCGCCACCTCTACTCCGTGCCGCTGACGGGCGGCGCGCCGCGGCGCGTCACAGAGGCGCATGGCATGCACGACGCCGTGCTCGACCACGCGAAGCGGCGTTTCCTCGACGCGCACCACGCGCTCGACCGCGTCCCCGTGGTCACGCTCCGTTCGCTCGAGGACGGCGCCGCGATCGCCGTCGTCCACGACGCTGCGACCGACCCGCGCGTCGGGGAACTCGCGCTCGTCCCGCCGGAGCTCACGACGTTCCGCTCGCGCGACGGCGTGCTGCTCCACGCGGCGATCTATGCGCCGCCCGGCGCGAAGGGTCCGTGCCCCGCGATCGTCAGCGTGTACGGCGGGCCGCACGTGCAGCGGGTGTCGAACGGGTGGGACGTCACCGTGGACATGCGCGCGCAGTACCTGCGGCAACTCGGGTACGTGGTGCTCGTGGTGGACAACCGCGGCAGCGCGCGACGGGGACTCGCGTTCGAGGGCGCGATCCGCCACGCGATGGGCGATGTCGAGGTGCGCGACCAGGAGGACGGCGTGCGCGAACTCGTGCGCCGCGGCCTCGTGGACGCGAAGCGCGTGGGCGTCTACGGATGGAGCTACGGCGGCTACATGTCGCTGATGTGCCTCGCGCGCGCGCCGGAGACGTTCCGGGCCGCCGTCTCCGGCGCGCCGGTGACGAACTGGGACGGCTACGACACGCACTACACCGAGCGCTACATGGGGCTGCCCGCCGCGAACGCCAATGGCTACCGCACGAGCAGCGTGATGACGCACGTCGATCGGATCCGCGGATCGCTGATGCTCGTGCACGGTCTCCTCGACGAGAACGTCCACTTCCGCCACACGGCGCGACTCGTGCAGGCGCTGAACCGTGCTCACAAGGCGCACGATCTCCTGATGCTGCCCGACGAACGGCACTCGCCGCGCGACGAGCCGGGCCGCGTCTACGTGGAGGAGCGCATGGCGGCGTTCTTCGAGAAGACGCTGGCGTGACGGACGCCCCGGACGAACGGTTCGGCCCGTCCTCCCGATGACGTCTCCCAACTCGTACGGCGCGGCGTGGATCGACGCCTTCCTGCGCCGGCGCGACCCGGCGAGGACCGCGCTCGAGGCGGCATTCGTCGCACGCAACTGCCCGCGCGGCGAGTTCCCGCGGATCCTCGACGTGGCGTGCGGTCTCGGCCGCCACGCGCACGCCCTTGCGGCGATGGGCTACCGCGTGACCGGGCTGGAGCGCAATCCGGACCTCGTCGCGGAGGCACACTTCGCCGCTCCGCCCGGCGCCGAGTTCCACGTGGGGGACATGACGCGCCTCGGCGAGATCGCCCTCGAGTTCGACGCGGCGATCTGTCTCTGGCAGAGCTTCGGATACGCGGACGACGCGGGCAACGCCGCGGTGCTCCGCGGCGTCGCGGGCCGCCTGCGCCCGGGCGGGCGCTTCGTCCTCGACGTCTTCCACCGCGGCTTCTTCGAGCGGCACCAGGGGCGGCGCGAGTTCGAGGTGGAGGGCACGCGGATCACCGAGGAGCGCAAGATCACGGGCGTCCGCGAGAGCGTGCGGCTCACGTACTCCGGCGGCCGGCCGGACGACGTCTTCGAATGGCGGCTCTACGCCCCCGAGGAGCTCATCCGGATCGCGGCGAGTTCCGGCCTGCGTTGTCTCGGGACCTGCGCGCGCTTCGACGCGAACGTCCCCGCGTCGGACGCGGAGCCGCAGATGCAGCTCGTGTTCGAACGCAAGGGGTGACGAGCGCGCGGTGGAATCGCGGGTGCTTCCCGCAGCATCACGGCGCTCCCCACAGCATGAACGGCGCCCAGTGGTACGGATGGGACGTCGCGCCCGGCGAGCGGAGGAACTCCAGCTTCGCGCCACGCAGTGCCGTAGCGGGCGGCTCACCGCGGACGAGACGCTCGTGGAACGCCTTCATCAGCCGCACCGTGCTCGAGTCGGAGACCCGCCAGCCCGAGACGACGACGCGCAGCGCGCCCGCGACCATGAACCCGCGCGCGAGTCCGATCACGCCCTCGCCCTCGAGCGCGGTGCCGCCGGCGGTCTCGCACGCCGAGAGCACGGCGAGGTCGGTCGCGAGCCGCGAGCGGTACAGCGTCTCCACGTTCAGCACGTCGCCGCCCGAGAACACGAGTCCCGAGAGGCGCGGCCGCTCCGGATCGACGAATGCGTGGCACGCGGCGTGGATGGCTCGCAGCGGCGCCTCCGAGGACGCGGCGCGCGCGAGGAAGCGCTCGAGCGTCGCGTCCTCGCGCACGAGCACCGTGCGATCCTCCTCCGGATAGACGCTCGCGATCGCATGCACCTCGGCGCCGCTTCCGACGAGGCGCGCGAGACTCCGGGCGCTGCCGCGGGACGTGGCGGGCGGGAGCGGATCCGGCGCCGCTTCGTCGTACACGGGATCTCCGAGGACGAGCAGTCCGCGGGCGGCGGGCCGGGCCGCGGCCTCGCAGGTGAGGAGGCCGAACACGGTCGCCGACGGCGCGTACACGACCTCATGGCGTTCGATCACGCGCTCGCCCCGGTCGCCCCGGCGCAGGATGAGCGCCTCGAAGGGCAGGTACGCGAGCTCTCCGTCGGGGACCACGATGAGACGCCGCTTGCCCGCGCAGAGCGTCTCGACCGGACCGAGGAGACGTTCGCCGAGCCGCGCCGCGACGCGTTCGTCGGGGCCGCCCGGCGTCGACGCGAGGTCGAGCATCGCCCGGACGAGTTCCCTGAGCCGGGCGGACTCGCCGAGGGACACGAGCGAGCCGCCCTCCCGCGTCACGGCGAGCACGAACGACTGTGCGCCCGCCGTGCTGTACGTCAGGCAGACGCTGTCCGGTTCGAGCGACGAGCGGAACGCGTCGAGGGAGACGACCTCGGGCCGCACGAGCGGAGCGGCGCGATGCGCTTCGCGGTCGGTGCGGGCCGCCGCGCGGTCGAGTCGGTCCTGCGCCTCCGTCACTCTCCGGCTCGCCTCCGCGACCCGCGCGGGGTCGCGGGGCGTGCGCGCGGCCGCCTCGGCGAGCGCCTCTCTCTCGCGGTCCGCCTCCGCGCGCGCGCGGTCCTCGAAGTCGAGGATCGGCTGCGGCACGAACCGCCTGCGCAGGACCGTCTCGTTGACGATCGAGCCGGCCAGGAGCCGTGCGCGCGCGGCCTCCTCGAACCACCACGCGGTGCGGACCGCGTCCTTCGCGTCCGCGCCCGCCGCGACACTCGCGTGCGCGCACTGCGTGCCGAGTGCGGTGAGCGCTCGCGCGCGCTCCACGAGGCCGAGGGCGTCGAGCTCTCCGAGTTCGTCGGCCGAATCGGCGAGGTTCGTGACCGCGGCGCGCAGGTGGGTGACGGCCTCGACGGGGCGGCCGCGCGATGCCAGGAGCCTGCCGAGCCGCATCCGGCACTCCGCGGCGAGGAGGGCGGACCCGGCCTCCGGCGACGAAGCCTCGGCGAGCGCCCGCTCGATCTCTTCCACCGCCTCGTCGGGACGCTTCGCCGCAAGGAGCGCGGCGCCGCGGGCGAGTCGCGCGTCGGCGACGGCCCGCGACCTGCCCGACGCGAGCGCCTCGGCGAGTGCCGTCTCGGACCAGCGCATCGCCGCCTGCGCTGCGCCGCGGCGGGCGTGGAATCTCGCGAGCTCGGCCGCCGTCGCCGAGGAGCGCCGGGGATCGCCCACTTCCGAGCAGATCGCACGCGCCGCATCGAGGCACTCGAGCGCGCGGACGTCGTCGCCGCGAGCGACCTCCACGACCGCGAGCCGGCCGAGCACGGCTGCTCGCGCGGGACCCTGGCCTTCGTCGTCCACGAGGGCGAGCGACGCCCGCAGATGTTCCGCTGCCGCGTCCCAGAGCGACAGACGGGCGCAGACGAGACCCACGTTGGCGTGCAGCGTGCTGCGGACTCCGACCTTCCCCGCGGCGGACGCA
Source organism: Planctomycetia bacterium (assembly GCA_031404455.1). Classification (GTDB taxonomy): domain Bacteria; phylum Planctomycetota; class JAJSAM01; order JAJSAM01; family JAJVHW01; genus JANNHP01. The sequence continues at coordinate 9,811 of JANNHP010000239.1, forward strand.
TGCCGCAGTGCGTCCTCGCCGAGGTCGAGGGCGGCGGCGAGACGGCCCTGATCCGCGCGGAGCCGGACGCTCAATGCGATCGCCTCGAGTCGCGCGTCGAGGAAACGCCGGCCGACCGCCGTCTGCACGACTGCGTCGCAAAGGGCGAGCGCTTCCTCCGGGCGGTGGGTCAGCGCGGCGCAGTGCGCGAGGAGGCAACGGCACTGAAGCTCGATGCTCGCCCAGCCGTGGGACACCGAGATCGCCCTCGCTCTCTCCGCCGAGGCAGCGGCCTCCTCGACGCAGGACAGGGCGAGCTCTACGCGCGCGAGATCGCGGAGCGTCTCCACGTAGAGCCGCCTCGAGCTCACGCCGTCGCGAAGGCGCGCGGCCTCGCGCAGGTGCGGAGCCGCCTCGGAGAAACGCTCCCGCCGGAGCGACACCGCGACCATCTGCATCAGTGCCTCGGATTCGAGCGCCGGCCAGCCGCGTGCGCGTCCCTCGCCGCGGAGGACCTCCGCGCTCTCGCGGGCCTCGGCGAGACGTCCGAGGGCGAGCAGCGACCGGCCGAGCCTGAGGCGCAGCAGGGGAGCCGCGATCGAGATCGGCGCGGGAAGATCCCGGGCCGCGGTGACCGCGATCTCCACGACTTCTTCCGGGTGCCGGGCGTTCTGCGCGCGGCGCGCGCTCTCGAGCGCCGACTTCAGGCGATCCTCGCGCTCGTGCTCCTCGGGACCGGCGGCGCACCAGGAGGTGACGAGCGCCGCGACCCCGGCGGCGCTCTCGGTCCCGTCGAGGGATCGGGCGTACGCCGCGAGCATGTCGCGATCGCCGGGAGCCGGGGCGTCGGTGCGTGCACGAACGAGGCGAAGAAGTCCGCCGACGACCAGGAAGGGATCCGTCCGGAACTCGCGTGCGAGCGCGACGAACGCCTCGGGTCCCTGCTGCCTCCACGTGCGATCGAGGTCCTTCGCGAACGCGCGGGTGGCGCCGGAGGCCGGCTGCGAGAACTCCGCCTCGTCGTCGTCATCGCCGCCGCGGGACGGCGCGGCCGTGACCAAGGCCAGGGCGAACACGGCCGCGACGGCGCGTCTCACTTCGCTCCGATGCGCCGCGCGACGTAGTCCGCCGTGCTTCGCTCCAGCTCCGACGCCCCGGTGAGGGGCTCGCCGATCGCTTCGCGCGCCTCGGCGAGGAGTCCGAACCGGATCGCCCAGTGGGCGGCGAGGATCGCGCCGTCGCGTCCGGGCGCGTCCGCGCGCAGCAGTTCCAGACCGCGGCGGTATCGGACGGCCTCCTCGTCGCCGAGACGGCGCGCGGCGCGCGAACCGCGGACCTCGCCCATCGGTCCCCGGGCGGTCACCTTCCACACGAACCGGGTCCCGCTCGCGATGGGCGGCAGCGCCTGCGGGTACGCGAGACGCGGCTCACTCGACTCGAGCTCGAAGAGCACGGCGCCGTCCTCGTCGCGCGCGGAGACCGCGTACCCGGTCGCCGCGGCGACGGGCTGCCAGGCGAACACGGGCCGTCCCTCGATGAACGACATGGCGGGCGTCACGAGCGTCATGCCTCCGCGTTCCGCGTCCGGCCCCGGCTCGGCGAGCTCGGCGTTCGTCAGAGGACGGAACTCGCCGAAGACATCCGCGTGTCCGTCGCGCATCCGGTCCGCGGCCGCGACGACCATCTCCCGCGGCGAAGCCGGTGCGCTCGCGCGCACCGCCCACCAGCCGAGCGCCGCGACGAGCGCCGCCGCGGCGGCCGCGGCCATCGCGGGGCGCCACCGCCGGACGACGACGCGTCCGTCGTCCAACGACTCCGCGGTGTCGGCCACCCAGGAGCGGCAGTCCGCGCACGATGCGACGTGGCGCATCGCGGCCGTCCGCCGGTCGCCGCAGAGGCGTCCCTCCGCGAGCGCGGCCACGGCGTCCGCGTCGAGACACGGACCGTCAGCCGGCCCCGAGGAGAGGAGCCGTTCCAGGATCTCGGAGGAGATGGGGTCATCCGTCGGCATGGGGTCGTCCGGTCGGGCCGTCTCGGGCCTCATGAGGAAGAGGCTCGCCGGCGGGCGAACTTGCAAGGCGGGACGCCAAGACCTGCCGCAGCAGTTCCCAGCCGGAGCCCGAGTCCGCCGCGTGGCGGTCGAGTCCCGGCGTGCGCTCCACCGCCGCACGGAGCTTCGTCACGGCGCGCGCGACCGAGCGGCTGACCTGGTACTCGGGCACCCCGAGGATGCGCGCGACCTGGCGCTGGCTGAGACCGCGGTGGTGCTTCAGGCTCAGGGCCGCGCGCTCCTCGACCTCGAGGAGTCGCCAAGCGTCTGTGAGCGCGCGATCGAGCGCGGCCGCCGTCTCGCGGTCCACCGAGCCGCGCCACGGAGGATCTTCGACCGCGAGCCGCCCGGCGGGGACGGCGTCGATGTCCGAGGAGCCGGCGCGCGCCGCGCGTCGGCCGAGGCGCCGCACGAGCGTCGCCGCGAGCCACGCCCAGAGCGATCCGCTGCCCGCGTACGTGCCGAGCAGCGTGCGGGCAGCGCCGCCGGGCGCCGGGAGCGTGAGATCGCCGAGGAGGTCCGACACGACGGTCTCCGAATCGGCGCCGCGCGCGCCGCGCTTCATCGCAAGACCGACGAGGCGCCGCTCGTACTGACGCCGCATCGTCTCCCACGCGTCCGCGCATCCGTGCTCGCACGCCCGCGCGAGGTAGAGGTCGTCGAGTGCGCGGCGCGCGATCGACTCTTCCGACGGCGCGGCGTCGCCGTCGCGCTCGCGGACGAGACGGAGCACGTCCTCCCGGAACGTCTCGAACGGCAGTTCCACCGGGCGGTGGACGAGGCGGGCGGCCGCGTGGGCGCGTTGCAAAGCCGGGTGCGCCGCCTCGGTCATGAGCCGGGCAGATCATAGCGGACGGCTTTCCTGCACACTCCGGCCGGACACCTCCTCTGCCCCGCTGAGGACATCCGTGCCGCGGGGCGCTCCGCTCCCGGACGGGACCTCGGTCGATCCGGGCCGCGAAGGAGACTTCCATGCACCGCAACCTCGCACTCGCCGCGTCCGCTCTCGTCGCCTGCGCCGCCGTCTACGCCGTAGCCGTGGGGCTCACTCCCCCCGAGGCGGAGGCGGGGCCGACGGGCGGCTTCCGCCCGGGAATGGTCATCAGGAAGCCGGGCGTCTACGTCGTTCCGCGGGGCTGGTTCGTCCCGGACATGGACTCGGACCAGTCCGGGATGGCCATCGAAGCCCCTAACGTGGTGATCGACCTCAACGGCCAGACGTTCGGGATCGGCGGCGCCACGGGCACGCACATCACCCTCGGCCCGAACGCCGCCCGCGTGACGATCCGGAACGGGCGGCTGCAGGGAGGCGCGACGGCGATCGGCGGCATCAGCGGCGGCGACGTCAACCTCGACGGCCTCGAACTCCTGGGCCAGGCCGGCGACGCGATCTCGTGCATCGACTGGAGCGGTTCGATCACGGTCGAGAACTCGGCGATCCGGGACGCCGGCGGAAACGGCGTGCGGGTGGCGCTCGGGGACGTGAACGGCGACGGTTCGTTCTCGATGCAGGATTGCGCCATCTCCCGCGTCGGCGGCAACGGCGTCACGGTGACCGCGAACGCGTCGAGCAACATGGAGCTTGAACTGATTCACTTCGGGTTCGACAGGGTCGTCGTCCGGCACTGCGGCGCGGCCGGCCTCGACATCTCCGGTGCGGCCAGGGCTCGTGTCGACCGTTGCACGGTCTCGGACTGCGGAGGCGACGGCATCCGCGCCGACGACTCCGCGGACGTCGGGATCGACCACAGCGACGTGGCGCGCGTCGCGGGGAACGGGATGCGGTTCTTCGTGGGAACGGCGAACGGCGGCGTGTGGCGGACGAGCGTCACGGACTGCGGCATCGCGAACGCGCTCTCGGGCCACGGCATCGTCATCTTCGGACAGGGCGGGAACGACACGATCGAGGTGGAGCTCAGCCGCAATCGCATCTCGCGGACGGGCAGGAGCGGAGTCCTTCTCTCCGGCGACGCCGGCACGCGCGGGCGCGGCCGGATCGAGGCGAACACGATCGCCGACGTCGGACTCGCCCAGAACCCCGCCGGCCCCGAGGATCGTGCCGGTGTCTACGAGAAGATCGAGGGGATCTTCATCATCGGGAGGAACCACGTCAGCGGAGGTTCCGGAGCCCAGAGCGTCGGGCTGTTCGCAGGGGTCGATGTGAGCACCGTGGAGGCGAACTCGGTCTCGGGGTTCGGCACGGGGATCGAGATCACCGGCGACGACAACCACCTCGAACGCAACGTCGTGGCGGGCAACTTCATCGGAACCAACATCGTCGGCCGCGGCAACGTGCTGGCGCGGAACGTCATCTCGGGCAACTCCGGCGTGGCGATCGACCTGACGAGCGCGATCCACTCGCGCGTCGAAGCGAACCAGGTGACGCGCAATCCGGGGGGCGTGAACGCCGGGGCCGCTTCCAACTTCCTCATCTCGAACACGCTGCTCGGGAACGGCGCGGTGACGGGCGGCACGGTCGGCCCGACGAACGTGATCGTCCCCTGAGACGGCGGCGCTCGCCGGTGCAATCGCGACGGCCGCACCGGCGTTCCTCATGTGGAGGCCAACATGAAGAAGAAGACCATCACCACCACGACCACCGTCACGACGACGGTGCTCCCGGCGACCGTCCCCGCGCCCAAGCGGCGGCTCCGGCTCGTGAAGCGGATCCGGACGATCACCGTGCGCACCCCGATCGCGAAGGTGATGGCGCGACCGCAGTCCTCGCCGACCGTGCGGCCGGTGGTCACGCTGCGCACGCCGTCGGGTCAGATCATCCGCGCGCCCGCGGGATCGTCGGTCAGGGTGCGGCCGGGGCGCGAGGACTGACGCGGTTACGGGCCATCAAGGCACGACAGGTTGCCGAGCCGTCGTAGGGGCGGGTTTCCTCGACGTCAACATCGCCTGGTGAGGTCGGCCTCGGCGCCGGCACGATCCGCGATCTCGCCGCCCGCTACGACATCAGCCCGACCAAGGCGCTCGGTCAGCACTTCCTGATCGACCCCAACCTCGCTCGGGCGATCGTGACGGACGCGGGCGTCGACGCCGGCGACCGTGTGGTCGAGATCGGCGCCGGCCTCGGGTCGCTCACCGTCGCGCTCGCCGCTGCCGGCGCAGACGTGCTCGCGGTGGAGCTCGACCGGGGCCTC
>JANNHP010000240.1:0-14852 GCA_031404455.1 Planctomycetia bacterium
TTCAACGAGCTGATCTCCGGCGTGCGCAGCGATGTCGCCGTGAAGGTGTTCGGCGACGAGTTCGAACAGCTCGAACGCACCGCGAACGACATCGCCCGCGTGCTCTCGTCCGTTCCCGGCGCGGCCGCGGTCAAGGCCGAGCAGACGAGCGGCCTTCCGGTGCTCACGATCAGCGTCGATCGCGAGGCGATCGCGCGCTACGGGCTCTCAGTCGCCGACGTGCAGGACGTCGTGGCGATCGCCGTCGGCGGGCGCGGGGCGGGCCAGGTCTTCGAGGGCGACCGCCGGTTCGATCTCGTCGTCCGCCTGCCGGACGAGATGCGCCGCGACCTCTCCGCGATCGGGACGCTGCCGATCCCGCTCCCGGCCGGGATCCGCGAGGCGCACGCGAGTGCCGGTGAGGACGACGTCACCGGACCGCCGTACGTTCCGCTCGGCCTCGTGGCGCGGCTCGACGTGTCCGAGGGTCAGAACCAGGTGGGCCGCGAGAACGGCAAGCGCCGGATCGTCGTGCAGGCGAACGTGCGCGGCCGGGACATCGGCGGCTTCGTCGCGGAGGCCCGCGCCGCCATCGCGCGCGACGTCAAGCTCCCGGCCGGCTACTGGCTCGCCTGGGGCGGCCAGTTCGAGAACCTGGTCGCCGCGCGCGAGCGGCTCTCGATCGTCGTCCCCGCGTGCTTCCTGCTCATCTTCGGCCTGCTCTACGCCACGTTCGGCTCGGTGAAGTACGCGGTGCTCGTGTTCTCCGGGGTCCCGCTCGCCATGACGGGCGGTATCGTCGCGCTCTGGATGCGCGGCATGCCCTTCTCGATCTCGGCGGGCGTCGGGTTCATCGCACTCTCCGGCGTCGCGGTGCTGAACGGCCTCGTGATGATCACGTTCATCAACCAGCTCCGCGACGAGGGTGCCGCGCTCGAAGACGGCATCATCCGCGGATCGCTCACGCGATTGCGCCCGGTGCTCATGACGGCACTGGTGGCGTCCTTCGGCTTCGTCCCCATGGCGCTCGCAACGGACACCGGCGCCGAGGTCCAGCGTCCGCTCGCGACGGTCGTGATCGGCGGGATCGTCTCGTCCACGCTGCTCACGCTCGTGGTCCTGCCCGCGATCTACCGCCTCTGGCACCGGGTCGACGAGCCCTCCCCGGCGACCGAGGACGCGATCGACAAGGCCTCGATCGAGTGACCGGGCCGACCCCTCCACGGCTTCGCCTGCGTGTGGAGGGGATGGACTGCGCCGACGAGGTCGCCATCCTCAGGAAGGCGGTCGGCCCGCTCGTCGGAGAGGAGAATCTCCGGTTCGACGTCCTGCGCGGACGCATGGAAGTGCTGGTTCCTGCTGAAGAGGCGGCCGTCGTCGCCGCTGTTGCCGCGACGGGGATGCGCGCCGTCCGCTGGACGGCCGGCCCCGCGCCCGACACGGCCGTGCGGCGGCGGAACCTCGTCGTCGCCGGGTCGGCGATCTCGCTCGTCTCGGCGTTCGCGTTCCAGGCGGCCGGGGCGGGATTCGCCGAGACCCTGTTTCCCGCCGAGGGGATCGCCGCCCAGGCGATCCCGCTTCCGGCGCGCGGGCTCTACCTCGCCGCCGCCGCCGTCGCCGCGATCGACTTCTTCCCGCGCGCGCTCGCCGCCGCCCGGCGGATGCGGCCGGACATGCACCTCCTGATGTCGCTCGGCACCATTGCGGCGTTCGCGATCGGCGAGTGGCTCGAAGGCGCGACCGTCGCGTTCCTGTTCGTCCTCGCGCTCGCGATCGAATCGTGGAGCGTCGGCCGGGCGCGGCGCGCCGTCGAGGCGATTCTCCAGCTCGCTCCGGGCGTCGTCCACTGCATCCGGGCGGACGGCGGCCTCGAGGACGTCGCGCCCGATGCCGTGGGGCCGGGCGCGCGGTTCGTCGTGCGCCCGGGCGAGCGGACGCCGCTCGACGGCCGCGTCGTCGAGGGGACGAGCGCTGCCGACCAGTCGCAGCTCACGGGAGAGAGTCTCCCTGTGCCGAAGTCTCCCGGCGACGACGTGTTCGCGGGCTCCATCAACGGCGACGGGGCGCTCGTCGTCGAAGTGACGGCGGCCGCGGAGGACTCCACGGTCGCGCGCATCGCCCGCATGGTCGAAGAAGCCCAGACGCGGCGCGCGCCGGTCGAACGGTGGGTCGATCGGTTCGCGGCCGTCTACACGCCGCTCGTGATCGGCGCGGCGCTGCTCGCGGCGGTCCTTCCGCCGCTCGCGGCCGGCGCCGACTGGCGCGAGTCGCTCTATCGCGGCATCGCGCTCCTGGTCATCGCGTGTCCGTGCGCGCTCGTGATCTCGGTCCCGGTCAGCCTGGTCGCGGCGCTCGCCGGAGCAGCGCGCCAGGGGCTGATCGTCAAGGGAGCGGACGCGCTCGAACGCGGGGCCGCGGTGCGCATCGTGGCGCTGGACAAGACGGGCACGCTGACCGAGGGTCAGCCCGCGGTCGTCGTCCTCGAACCGCTGGACGGGCACTCGGAGACGGAGATCCTCGAGGACCTCGCGGCGCTCGAAGCGCGGTCCGAGCATCCAGTGGCGCACGCGATCCGCGCGCACGTTGCGGCGAAAGGGCTCAGGGTCGCCGCGGCTCCGGACCTCACCATCGTGCCGGGGCGCGGCGCCATCGGCACCGTGCGCGGACGCCGTCACTGGGTCGGTTCGCACCGCTACCTGGAGGAACTGGGCGAAGAGACGCCGGCGGTCCACGCGCGCATGGAGGCGCTGGCCGCGGGCGGCCGGACGGTCGTGTTCGTCGGCGACGACGCGCACGTCTGCGGCCTCGTCGCACTCGCCGACGCGCCTCGCGCGAGCGCCGGCCCCGCGCTTCGCGAACTCGCGCAGCTCGGAGTTCGGACCGTGATGCTGACCGGCGACAACGCCGAGACCGCGCGCGAGATCGGAAGGACGCTCGGGGTCTCGGACCTGCGCCCCGAACTGCTTCCCGAGGACAAGGTCCGCGTCGTGGAGGATCTCGGACGCGAGGCGCCCGTCGCGATGGTCGGCGACGGCGTGAACGACGCGCCCGCCCTCGCGCGCGCGGCCGTCGGCATCGCCTTCGGCCGGCACGCGACCGGCGTCGCGCAGGAGACGGCCGACGTCACCGTGCTCTCCGAGGACCTGCGCCGCGTGCCGTGGTTCCTCGCCCACGCGCGCCGCACGCTTCGCATCGTCCGGCAGAACATCGCGTTCGCACTGATGGTGAAGGCGGCGTTCGTCGTCCTCGCCGCGACCGGCCACGCCACGCTCTGGGGCGCCGTCGCCGCCGACATGGGCGCGTCCCTCGCCGTCACCCTGAACGGTCTGCGGCTGCTGCGGCGGGGACGGACCTGACTTTCGATACTTTCGGTACTTTCGGGGACGGTCCTGGGTTTGACTTTCGCACGCTCACACCTCCGCCCCGCTGCGGCGCAGCAGCTCCGCGGCGGTGACGCCTGCGGCTCTCAGCACGCCCGGCCCCTTGCGACGACCTCGACTCATCGCGGCCAAGGAGACACCGAGCGCGGTCGCAACCTCGCCGCTCGGCCAGTAGAGATGATCACAGGCCAGGAACGCCGCCACGGCTCGCGCGCGACTGACCGCGCGGCTGCGGTCGCCGGCACGGACAGCGACGGGCTTGGCACCCGTGACGGCACACGACGGCCCGATGAGTGCCAGGGGCCCCCATCCGAGGGCGCGCAGCCGGTCGCGGCGCGTGGCCATGCGCTCCCACCCAACGGCCTCGACGGTGACAGCTGGCGCCGCCCGGGACGGTCCTGCGGACTCGGGCTCGAGCGGCGAATCGACGTCCGGATCGCGCGGGACCGCGCAGGCGGCGTCCTCCTCGTCCCACGCCCGGACACGGTTCGCGAGGAGCTCGCGAAAGCTGCCCACGGCGCGGCCGCGGGGCGCGTCGAGGAGGGAGAGCGTCGCGTCGGGGTCGGTCAGTTTCGCGGGCCGGCGACCCGTCACCTCGCCGAAGCTGGACCAGGGGTGACTCTCCAGCGCGTCGAGCGACGCCACGATCCGGTGATGGATCGGGTTGGCGGTGACGTAGGCGAGGCGGCGCAGCAGCGACGCCGTGTCCGCGCACGGATCCCCGAAGAACCGGTCCTGGAAGACGGGCCCCCGTCCGCGGTGGAGGCGACGAACTCGGATCGCGATGGCCGTGTTCAGGCGCTGCATCGGCGTCTTCGGCGGGCCGGGGAACCGAACGAGCATGTGGAAGTGGTTGACGAGCACGGCCCACCCGAAACACGTCGCACCCTCCTCCTCGAACACGCGGGCGGCGCGCCCGACGACGAACTGCCGGTCGTCGTCCATCTCGAAGATCGGATCGCCGTCGTGAGCACGGACGATCACGTGGTGGATCGCCCCGGGTTCCCATCTGCGGTGTTTTCGCGGCATGACACCAGGTCTCTCGAGACGGGCGAAAGGCGTCATCGAAAAGTTCGAAAGTCAGGACCGTCCCGGACTTCCGAGCCTGAAGTTGCGAAAGTCAGGACCGTCCCCGGCTCGGGAGTCGGGGACGGTCCTGGCGAACTTCTCTCGCGTCTACGATGCCGCCCAGGTTCGGGGGGAGCGACGTGACGTCTGGCGACGCAGAGGAGCGGTGGCGAGTTCTCCGGACGTCGCCCTCGATCGCGAGCGCGCTCGCCGAGAGTCCGCACTTCCCCACTCCCTCGTCGGTGTTCGCGCCGATGGTCGGCGGTCTGACGCGGAGCGCGTTCCTCGCCGGCCTCCTCGTCGTGCAGATGGGACTCGGGAACGCATCCGATCCTCCGGCGCTGTCGTGGGACCGTGAAGCCAACCGGGCGACGATCGTGGTCCTCGCCGCCGGGACGGGACTCAGTCTTGTCGGGGCGGTCTGGGGGATCGTCGTCCGGTCACGGTTCCTCCGCGCGCCGCAGATCGCGGTGCCCGCGGTCGTCGTCGGAACGCGGTTCGACCGTCTCTTCACGCACATGCACCGTTGGCCGCGGTTCTGGATGACGTTCGAATCCGAATGGGCCGGACGCCGCGAGGAGATCGTGAACTCGGACGCCTTCGCGTACGTCCTCCCGGACGACGTCGGCGTCGCCTGGTTCCGCAACGGCCGGATCCTCGGCTTCCGCAAGGTCGCCGTCTGACCGCGCCGTCCCGGCGAACTCGGCATCGCGGCGCCGCCCACTAGAGTGGCGCCGCGATGAACCCCCCCACGACCGAACCCCTGATCGTCAGCGCCCTGCGCGGCAAGCCGACGCCGCGGCGTCCCGTGTGGCTGATGCGGCAGGCCGGGCGCTATCTGCCCGGATACCAGCGCGTGCGTTCGCAGGTGTCGTTCCTCGACCTCTGCCGGCGGCCGGATCTCTCGGCGGAGGTGTCGCTCGAACCGGTCGAGCGCTTCGGCGTGGACGCGGCGATCGTCTTCAGCGACATCCTCGTCCCCGTCGCGGCGATGGGCGTGGCGGTCGAGTTCGGCGACGCCGGACCCGTCCTGCCGTCACCCGCGCGCACCGCCGACGACGTCGCTCGTCTCACCGAGTTCGACCCGCACGCGAAGACGCCGTGGATCCTCGAGACCATCCAGCGCCTCGTCGCGGCGCTCCCCGCGGAGACGCCCGTGCTCGGCTTCTCGGGCGCGCCCTTCACCCTCGCGACGTACGCCGTCGAGGGGAAGATGACGAAGGACCTCGTCCACGTGAAGTCGATGCGCTGGCGCGACCCCGAGACGTTCCGCCGTCTCCTCGACGTGATGGCGCGCTCGACGGTGCCGTATCTCGCGGCGCAGGCCCGGGCCGGCGCACGCGGTCTGCAGGTCTTCGACACGTGGGCCGGTCAACTCTCGCGCGACGACTGGGAGGAGTTCGCGCTGCCGCCGCTCCGCACGGTGTTCAGCGGCGTGAAGAAGGAACTCGGCGCCGCGTGCCCGCCGCTCGTCCTCTACAGCCAGGGCACGTCGCCGTGGGCGGAACTGCTCCCGAAGACCGGCGCCGATGCCTACAGCGTGGACTGGCGCATCCCGCTCGGTGACTGGAAGCGCCGTCTCGGCGGAGCGCCCGTCCAGGGCAACCTCGACCCGACCGCGCTGCACGGCACGCCGGAGAGCGTCCGCGCCGCGACGCGCCGGATGCTCGACTCGGTCGCGGGCCAGCCGGGCGTCGTCGCGAACCTCGGCCACGGCGTGATCGTCGGGACGCCGCCGGAGAACGTCGCGGCTTTCGTGGACGAGATCAAGCTCGGCGGCGGTTAGCGGAAGCGTCGTCCCGAGCCTCGCTCGTGACTCAGATCACGCAACGCCCGTTCCGGACCCGGATACGATCCCGCCCGTGACCAACGTCCCGAAACCCCCGAAGTTCGACCCGGCGGAACTGCGCCGGATCCCGGCGGAGACGCTCCGCCGCTACGACGTGCCGGGCCCCCGGTACACGAGCTACCCGACCGCCCCCGCGTGGAGCGACGCGTTCGGCGTCGCGGACTACGAGAAGGCGCTGAAGCTCTCCGCCGCCTCGATGCGGCCGCTGTCGGTCTACGTCCACATCCCATTCTGCGAGGCGCTCTGCGTCTACTGCGGCTGCAACGTGGTGATCACGCAGCGCGAGGACAAGCCGAAGCAGTACGTCGCGGACCTCTACCACGAGATCGACCGCGTTGCCGCGCTGGCAGGCGCGGCAGATAGAACAACTGTGCAAGTGGCGTGGGGCGGCGGCACGCCGACGCATCTGAAGCCCCAGCAGATCGAGGAGCTGATGGCGCACCTCGTGCGCCGCTTCCCGCTCGCGAAGGACGCCGAGGTCGGCATCGAGGTCGATCCGCGCGTCACGTCTCGCGATCACGTGAAGGCGATCGTCCGCGCGGGCTTCAACAGGATCTCGATGGGAATCCAGGACTTCGACCCGGTCGTGCAGGAGGAGATCCACCGCGTCCAGCCGTTCGAGATGACGCGCGATTTCATCGGGTGGTGCCGCACCGAGGGACTGCGCTCGGTCAACGTGGACCTCGTCTACGGCCTGCCGCACCAGACGGTCGAGCGCTTCTCGAAGACGATCGACCTCGTCATCGACGAGTTGAAGCCCGACCGCGTGAGTGCCTTCAGCTACGCGCACGTGCCGTGGCTGAAGCCCGCGCAGAAGAAGTTCGACGAAGCGACGATCCCTCACGGCGAGGCGAAGTTCGCCATCTTCACGCGTCTCGTGGAGCGCATGACCGGTGCCGGCTACGAGTTCGTCGGCATGGACCACTTCGCGCGGCCCGACAACGAACTCGCCGTCGCCCAGCGCGAGGGACGTCTCTGGCGCAACTTCCAGGGCTTCACCACGAAGTCGGGCACCGACCTCGTCGGCCTCGGCGTCACGTCGATCGGCCAGGTGTCGGGTGCCTTCGCGCAGAACGAGAAGAACCTCATCGCCTGGGGCAAGCGCGTCCGCGAGGGCGATCTCGCCGTGACGAAGGGACTCTGGATCAGCGAGGACGACCAGGTCCGCGCGCGGATCATCCACCAGATCATGTGCAAGTACCGCCTCGCGAAGAGCGAGATCGAGCGCGAGTTCGGAATCGACTTCGACGAGCGCTTCGGCGACGCGGTGGAGCGTCTCGGTCCGCTCGTCGAGGACGGAATGATCGTCCTCACGAAGGACGGCTTCGACCTCACGTCGCGCGGCCGCGTCTTCGTCAGGAACGTGTGCATGCTCTTCGACGCGCACCTGCCGCAGCCCGGCGCGCGAGCGTTCTCGCGGACGCTGTGAGCAGAGGACTGAGCGCTTGATTCCGGCATCGCAACCCTCCTGTAGGGGCGCCGCATGCGTCGCCCGCCCTGACATTCGCGAGACCGGTCGGTCGCCATCCGGCAGCGGCGGGCGAGGCATGCCTCGCCCCTACGACGGCAACGACACATCCAGCGAAGTCCGATCTCCGACGGTCCGGCGGGATGGCAGAGGCCTGCATGCCGCGTAGAGGCATCGCCCTCCTCCAGTTCGGCGGTCCGGACTCACCCGAGGCGATCCGGCCGTTCCTGCGGGATCTCTTCAACGACCCGGAGATCCTCCCGTACCCGGCGTTCGTGCGACGGCCGCTCGCGTGGACGATCGCGAAGTTCCGCGCGCCGATCGTGGCCGAGAACTACGCGAAGATGGGCGGCGCCTCGCCGATCGGCATGTGGACCGAGAAACAGGCGGACGCGCTGCGCGCGGCGCTGCCGGGCGTCACCGTGGAGGTGACGATGCGGTCCTGGCGGCCGTCCACCGCGGACGCCGTCGGCAGACTGCTCGCAGCCGGATGCGACGAGATCCTCGCGCTGCCGCTCTATCCGCAGTATTCGTTCACGACGAGCCGCTCCTCGATGACGGAGTTGCTCGCGCAACTGCGGCGTCAGTCGAAGGGCCGCGGCGTCACGCTGAGGACGATCCGCAACTGGCCGACGCATCCCGGCTACATCGAGGCGACGTGCGAGACAGTCCGCCGCGGACTCGCCGAGTTCGCGGAGCCGCCGTTCGTCCTCTTCAACGCGCACGGGCTCCCGATGAAGGTGGTGAACAAGGGCGACCCGTATCCGCAGGAGGTCCGCGCCACCGTCGACGCCTGCGTGAAGTCTCTGGGCCTCGCCGACGGCCGCTGGGCGCTGTCGTTCCAGAGCCGAGTCGGCTACCTCGAGTGGCTGCGCCCGTACACCGAGGAGAAGATCCCGGAGCTCGGCGCGTCGGGCGTGAAGAACCTCCTCGTCGTGCCGATGAGCTTCGTCTGCGACCACTACGAGACGCTCTACGAGATGCGCATGCTCCAAGGCGATCTCGCGAAGGCGGCTGGCATCGAGCGCTACGTCGTGGCTCCGTCGCTGAACGCCGAGCCGAGGTTCCTCGCGGCGCTGGTCGAACTTGCGCGCGGGGGGTTCGAGACGGCGCCGGCGGAGAAGGTCTGACGCCGCGGCGTGCCGTCGGGGCGTGACGGTTACGATTTGCCGTTGTAGGGGCGTGGCATGCCTCGCCCGCCGCTTCCGGACGGCGACCGACCGGACTCGTGATTGCCACGGCGGGCGACGCATGCGTCGCCCCTACAGTGGCAGATGCGCCGTCCCTTACCGGTCACGCCCTGATCGCCCCGACGCCGCCTACTTTTTCGCGTCGCGCTCGCTGAGCCACTTCCACGCGAAGTACGCCTCGTAGCTCTGCGGCACTTTGACGAGCATGTCCTCGAGGATCTTGTAGGCCTCGTCGGGCTTCTTCGACCGGAAGGCGGTCTGGTTCGCCCACATCATCTGCTGGGCCTCCCGGCGCTGGTCGTGGCGCTTGTCGAGGTACTTCGCGACGAGCGGCTTCGCCGCGTCCGCCCCGCCGTGCACGCGCCAGAACTCGAACCACTTCGGGATCCACTCCGACGGCGTCCCCTTCATCGCCTCGGCCATCGCGACCGCCACCTTCGCCGCCGCCTCCTCGGCACCCTTCGTGATCTTCGCGACCGGCGTCTTCTGCGCCTTCGCCGCGGCGAGCGCCCAGCCCCACTCGCCGGCCTTCGCCCACTCGTCGATGAGCGACAGCGTCTTCTTCGCGTTGCGGCCGTTCATCGCGTCGAGCCAGTCGAGGACCTCGTCCACCGGGTACATCATGAACATGTGCGCCGCGTGCTCCGGCGCGAAGAGACGGACCTTCTGCCACCCCTCCGCGCGGAAGCAGTCGTAGGCGTGCTCGCCCTGCGCGAAGTCCACGACTGGATCGTTCTTCGCGTGGACGACGGCGATGGCGATCGCGTGCTGGTCCTTCGCGATGTCCTCCTTGTCGGCCCAGAGGTTCGGCTCGTTCTGGCTCCAGCAGTCGCCGGCCATCGGCATGGCGCCCTGGTACTGATCGGGGTGGAGCAGGATCACGCTGTACGTGAGGAAGCCGCCCTGGCTGTGGCCGCCCACGTAGGTGATCTGGGGCTTCAGCGCCTTCTGCACCTCGGCCGTGCAGTCGGCGACGAGCGGCGCGCTCCCGAACGTGAAGTTGTTGACGCCGTACGCGTCGGTGGACGGCTTCCCGTTCCCGTCCGTCTCGCCGTTCGGGCAGAGCAGGATGTCGTCGTCGGCCCAGTGCTTGCCCTCGAACGAGCGCACGTAGTCGAGCCACGAGGTGCCGATCCACTCGGTCCCGGACTCGACGTTCACGCCGACGGGCGACGGATCCTCGGGACTGCGCCACGCGACGCCCTCCGGCATCGCGATCCGGCCACGGATGCGCTTCGCCGGACGCATCTCGACGACGACCTCGCCCACGCCCGGTCGCACGTACGGCGCCTCGGCCGGCGGCATCGCGCCCGCGTCCTCCCACGGCCGGGCGTCGCCGGGTCCGTCGGCGACGTGGACGCGCACGCGGCAGTTCGGCACGCCGGGACCGTGCCGCGGCCGTCCGCGCGTCGTCGCCCTCCCCGCCACGGGCGAGGAGCACGATCAGTGCGACGGCCGGCAACGCGGCGACCGCAGCGATGCCGGCCGCGGCACGGACCGTCCGGGGGCGCGACCCGGATCGTCCTCCGGAGCCCGGCGCCGCCGAACCGCCCCCGATCAGCGGCGCGAGCCACGCTGCGCGATTCCCCCCGTGCTCCTCGTCGAGGCGCGCCCGCAACTGCTCGCACGCCCGGCGCACGCGCGACCGGACCGTCTCCACGGGCACGTCCATGCGCGACGCCACCTCGCGCGGCGGCAGATCCTCGAAGAACCGGAGGAGGATCGTCGTCCGGTACGGCTCGTCGAGCGCCATCACGGCCTCGACGACGCGGCGATGGCACTCGGCCACGGCAACGACGTCGGAGGCCGCAGGCCGCGCCTCCGGACGCGCGACGATCCGCTCGCGCGCGTCGCGGCGCCGCCGTTCGACCGACACGTCGATCGCGCGTCGCACGAGTACGCGGCGCAGCCAGCCGGCGGGCCTCTCGGTGTGCCGCGGCGGATGTTCGACCGCGGCCGTCCACGCGTCCTGCGCGAGGTCGTCGGCCGAGGCGTCGTCCCGGGCGAGGGTCCGCGCGAAACGCCGCACCCACTCGCGGTGCGCGAGGAGGACGTCGATCGGCGGAGGAGCGGCGCGGTCGGACATCGGCTCTCCGAGAAGAACCGCACGGGATGCGAATCCGGTGCAGAGCATTCCCGAACCGCCGCCGCGAGGGAAGCACCGTTCAATTCGCGCGGGGCGCGCCGCCGAACGGCGCGAGTCTCACCAGTAGATCTTCTTCCCCATGCGCTTGATGTTCAGCCGGAACCGCTCCTCCGCGTCGCCGACCTTCACCTTCACGTCGACGGGGTTCGTCCCCTCCGGCAGGACGCCGAACTTCACGCCCTTGGCGTCGATGGTCATCGTCTGGTTGGTCGAGTGCAGCCGCACCGTGGCGCTCGCGCCGGCGCCGCCCCCTCCGCCACCTGGGCCCTTGTAGACCCAGAAGTCGCCCTGCTTCTTCGCGGCGTCGCCGGGCAGCGTGACGGACGTCTCGTCGCCGACGTCGATCGTCACGTCCGGTGCCGCGTCCTTCACGTTGCCGACGTCGCCGAGTCGGAACTTGCCGAGGAGCTTGCCGTCGCCGAGCGCGTTGATCGACCCCGCGAACCCGATCGGCGCGACCGACGGCTCGACGGGTGCGCCCGGGATCCTCAGCGGGTTGCAGGGATCCTTCGCCGGCGCGGGGCACGGGTTCGAGAAGTGGATGATGGCCGTCACGCTCCAGCCCTGCTCGAGTTCGATCCGGACGACATCGCCGGGCCGGGCGATGTCGTCGAGCTCGCCGCTCAGGCCGATGTCGACGTCGTACCGGCCCGAACCATGCGCCGACTTCGGCAGCGCGAAGGTGACCGAAGCGTCGATCGCCGCGCCGGGCGCCGTCGAGAAGATGGGAGCGGTACTGACGGGATCGTCGCTGACGAGAGTGAACTCGCTGGCCGTCCCCCACCCTCGCGCCACGCGCAGGGCCAACGGCTCGCTCGGGACCACACCGCCCGAGCCGCAGTCCAGAGTCATCCGCAGGTCGATGGAGCGCCTCCCGCGCCGATCGGTGACGAACGTCGCCTTGTTCGCCGCGAAGAGCAACGGAGCGGGCGTCACGTTGGGAGCGAAGTCGTACCTCGAGAAGAGGAGCCCCGCCGGCAAGTCGCCGATGTTGAGACGCGTGAACGGGCTCACGTCGGCCGAGAACGTGTCGCCCACCGTCCAGACGGAACCTCCCGGCGTTCCGGCGGAGAACGCCGACCCCTCGCTCCGATCGTCCCCCGCCGTCCCGAAGAGGTAGACGTCCCTGAGGAGCGCACTGGAGAGGTTGTCCTCGATCTCGATCTCCGCCACGAACAGGTCGTCTCCGCCGCGCGGACCGGGTCCCTCGGTGGAGTCGTAGAGCAAGCTGCCGCGGACGGTCCCGGTGAAGACGACCTCCGCAACGGGAACGCCCGACTTCGGGGAGCCGGACTTCGCGGCCGTCCTCGGCGCGCGGACGAGCACCGCCGTCGCGAGATCGCCGCCCGCCCCGCCGAAGAAACTCGAGACCTCGAACGCCGTCCCGTCGGCCGCGACGCGCGCGAAGCATCCGTCGAAGCCGCCGTTCGCCGTCGGGTCGAAGGCGCGGACGACGGGGAACCCGGAGTCCTCCCTCGAGCCCGTGTAGCCCGCGAGATACGCGCGGCCGGCGCTGTCCACGTCGATCGCGAGGGCGACGTCCACGGACGCGCCGCCCCAGAACCCGGCCCACTGCAACGCGCCGGTCGCGTCGAACTTCGCGCAGATGGCGTCGTCGGTGCCGCCGCCGTACGTGAGGTCCGGCCCTACGACCGCGGGAAAGCTCGCGGCGGTCGTCCGCCCGCAGACGTAGATGCTCCCCGCCGGGCCGAGCGCGATGTCGTTGCCCGTCTCGTTCCCCGCGCCGCCGAGGAACCCGGCCCGCTCGAACCCGGTCCCGTCCGCCGCGACGACCACCACGAAGATGTCGCTGCCGCCGTTCGGCGTCGCGTCGAAGCCGCCCGCCGTCGGGAACCCCGTCGCCGCGGCAGTCGTTCCCACGACGTGCGCGCGGCCCGCCGCGTCCAGGGCGATGCCGTTCGCGGATTCGTCGAGTCCGAATGGATCGGTCATCCCGCCGATGAACCCGCCCCAGACGAGCGCCGTGCCCGCCGGGTTCAGCTTCACGATGAAGCCGTCGTCGAGGCCGCCGCCGTGCGTCAGGTCCGGACCGACGGCCGTCGGGAAGTCCGCGGAGGAGGCTGTCATTCCGCAGACGTAGGCCGCGCCCGTCGCGTCCACCTGGATGTCCGTCCCCCAGTCGCGCTTCGTGCCGCCGAGGTAGGTGACGTAGACGAACGCGTCGCCCGCGGGGTTGATCTTCGCGACGAACGCGTCGTCCCGGCCGTTGAAGTCGCCGCCGTTGAACGTGGCGTCGAGGCCCGCCGTGACCGGGAACGTCGTCTCGTCGGAGGTCGTGCGGCCCGTGATGTACGCGTTGCCCGCGGCGTCCGTCGCGATCCCGCCCGCGAAGTCCGAGCCCGCGCCGCCGAACGCGGCCGCGTAGACGCTGGTCGGCGGATCGATGACGAGCGGCAGCGACGGGTCGTGCGCGCCGACACGGAAGCCGAGACGGCGGTCGCGGACGTCGAACGCGACGGCGACGCCGCGGCGGCCGTCGGGCGTGTCCTGCCAGGCGACGGGACGGTCGTCCACGTACGTCGCGACCGGCGTCGTGGCGACGAGACGGCCCGCGTCGTCCACGCGAAGATCCGGCGCCCCGCTGACGTCGATCCGGATGTCCGCCGGGTCGGCGCCCGGATCCAGTTCGAAGGAGTACTTGAGGCCGGCGCCTTTCGTCTCGTGGACGCAGTCGATCCCCGGCCAGAGGTCGCGATAGCGCACCTTGCGCCACGAGCGGAGCCCCGCGTGCCACGTCTCACGCGGCCCCTTCAGGTAGCTGACGGCGGTCGGCGACGCGTCCTCGCCCTCGGGCCGCGCGGACTCGCGCGCGGAAACGAAGTCGAGCCGCAGCGCCCAGCGCCGTCCGCCCGCGACGAGTCCCCACGTGACGCCGCCCTCGGTGAAGTACGCGACGCCGCCCGGCGTCTTCGCGTAGAGCGCAACGCGCGCGTCCGTCTGTCCGCCGTTCTCGACGAAGAGGAGCGGCAGTCGCGACGTCGCCGCGCCAGGACGTGGGACAGACCGCGGGACGGGTTGCGGGACGGGCGCGGGCGAATCCGTCGCGCGTCCCGACGTCCCCTCGGCCGGACCGGCCGACATCGCCGCCGCCATCGCGAGCGCCGAGATCGCGAACCAACGGATCGAACTCCGCATCGGCCACCTCCTCGGTCACGGCGGGATGCCGCGACGGGAAGAGGAACCGGAGTCACGCCCGCAGGCGGACACGGGATCTCGCGCCGCCCCGGCGGTCAGCCCGCGCCGGTCTCGCCCGAGATCAGCGCGAACGCATTGCGTAAGCGGTCGTACGCGCGGCGGCGTGCGCGGTCCGCGGCGTCGCGCGTGACGCCGAGCTTTGCGGCCACGCTGTCGGCATCGAGTCCCTCTGCGTGCCAGCCGGCCTTGTCGCGAACCGCCAGGATTTCCTCCAGCGTACGCTTTCCGGTAAATACCGCGGACCCCATCATCCCCGGTGCGAAACGCGAGCCCTCTTCGTTCATCCACGCAACGACCTCGATCGAGCGGCGCGGCCGCCGACCGGAGGCCACAATCGCCCGCAGTACGGCCAGTCCCGCAACAACCCCATACGCACCGTCAAACTTGCCTCCGGTGGGCTGCGTATCGATATGCGATCCCGTGAGTATCGGTGGCAAAGAGGGCTCGCGCCCTTCCAGACGCAGGTAGAGATTAGCGGCAGCGTCGACTGCCGCTTCGGCGCCAAACTCGCCTGCCCACGCGATCAGCGTCTGTCTTGCGGCGATCTCCTCGCGCG
>JANNHP010000241.1:0-4725 GCA_031404455.1 Planctomycetia bacterium
GGTTCGAGCGCGGCATGCCGAGCGTCCCGCGCTCGAACGGGATGCGCGTCGGTTCGAGCGGCAGCGTGACGCCGGCGTTGCCCGAGCCGTCGCCGCGCGGGCAACCGCCCTGGATGACGAAGTCGGGGACGACGCGGTGCCACGAGAGGCCGTCGTAGCGGCCGGCCATCGCGACCGACGCGACGTGCGCGCAGTGGACGGGCGCCTCGTCGGGAAAGAGGCGGATCTTCATCGTGCCCTGGTCGGTCTCGACGACGAGGAAGACGTCTTTCCCGAAGATCGGCGCACCGCCGGGGAGGAGTTCGCCGGTGAGGTCGGCACCGCGCGTGGGCGGCGGCGGAGGCGCGTCCTTCTTGCCGTCGAGCTTCGCGAGCGACGCTTCGGCGGCGGCGCGGACTGCGGGGTTCGAGTCGTGGCGGTGGAGCTCGAACACCATGCGGTCCGTCCCCGCGTCGAGTTCGGAGAGACACGAGATCGCGGCTTCGCGTGCGTCCGCACCGAGACATCCGGGGAAGCGCGCGATCACGGCTTCGACGAGGCCCGCCATGTCCTTCCAATCGTTCGCGCCAGCGGGTTCGGCTTCGCCGGCCGCAGCCGGCGCGCCGTTCTTCCCCACGACGCCGCACGCCGTCGAGACGATCCCGACGTCCGCGTCGGCGAGCGCCGTCTTGACGGCGTCCTTCGCGATCTGCGAGTCCTTCTTCCCCTCGAACGCGCCGACGGCCGTCTCGCGCACGCGGACGTGCGGGTCGCTGACGGCGATCGTCGCGAGGCGCGCGGTCGCCTCCAGCGCCTCGGACTTCGCGAGGACCTCCACGCCCGCGCAGCGTACGTACTCGTTCGCGTCGGCGAGGAGTCCATCGACGAGCGGCTGAGCGGCCTCGGCGTCGAAGGCGAGGATCTGCGTTGCGGCGGCGTACCGCGCCGACGTCGAGGGATCGGACTTCGCGAGCGCCGCCATCGCGGGGATCGCGTCCTTCGCCTTGCGCTTGCCGAGGCCCTCCAGCGCCGCAACGCGGACGTTGAAGTCGGCGTGCGAGAGCTTCGGTGAGAGGAGCCCGGCGGCGCGCGGGTCGTCGTAGCTCGCGACGGCGCGGCACGCCGAGGCCACCACGCGTTGGTCGGCGTCGGCCAGGAGCGTCGTCAGGAGGACGAGGCAGCGGTCGGCGTCGGCCTTCTCGCGCGGCGTTTTCGGCGGTCCGTCGGCGAGGCCGAGCGCGGCGGCGCGGCGGACCTCGAAGTCCGGGTCCTTCGAGAGCCGTTCGAGGGCCGGGAGGAGCGCCGGGTCCTTGATGGCCCGGCCGAGGTGCCCGAGCGCAGCGCGGCCCGTCGCGGTCGCGTGGTCCGCGTACTCGAGGAGACGGGCGTCCGGGAGCGTCGCGGGCGCGGGCTTGTCGGCGCCGCGCCATCGGTAGTAGGAGAAGAGAGACTCGACGGCCACGGGCGGCCTCGACGGGCGCAGCGCGAGGTCGACAAGTACGGCCTCGGCCGCGGCCGACTTGCAGGCGCAGAGCCCGGCGGCCGCCGCGGCGACGACCTCGGGCGACGCGTCTGGGCCGACGCCCTTCGCGAGGATCTCCGGAGCGAAGTCGGACCCCGACGAGCCGACGTCGAAGGCAGCCTGGCATTGATCGGCTGGAGCGACGGCCGTCCGAAGTCGCTCAGCCGCCGTGTTCGCGTCGCCGTCCGGTGTGCGTCTGACAGGGACCTGGATGATGGTACCCGCGAGGAACTCCCGTCGAGTGCCGACGTCTGCCAAGCGTCCGATCCGCGACGCCTCCGCCTCGCGCTCGGCCGCGCTCGGCGTGTGCGCGCAGGCTCCGAGGACGAGGACCGATCCGAAGACGACGCTCGTGGCTCTCATACCGCTCCCTCCCGTCCGCCCGTCCCTGGTTCCTTGCCGGTCGGCGGCCGGTGCGTATTCTGCCCCGCTTCCCTTCGGGGCATCACCCGGAACTCACGAGGAACGACGCCATGGCCCGCTCTTGCGACGTCTGCGGTAAGCACACTCAGGTCGGCAGCCAGATCTGCCGGCGCGGTATCGCCAAGAAGCAGGGCGGCATCGGTATCCGCATCACCAGCCGCGAGAAGCGCAAGTTCAAGGCGAACATCCAGCGCGTGAAGGTGATCGTCGGGAAGACGCCGATGCGCATGCGCGTCTGCACCCGCTGCCTCAAGGCGGGCAAGGTCACGAAGCGCGCCTAGCCCCGTCCCCTGCGCCTGAGACCCGTTCCTACCGCTGTCGCCGCAACCGCGCGCGACGCCGGATCGCGGCCGAGATCGCGGGCTTCCACTTGCCCTCGGCGACGTCCTCCAGGTCCTCGATCATGTGATCGGGCGTCTGGTAGCGCTCCTCGCGCCGCTTCCGCATGGCCTTCTCGATGACCGCCGCCACGCCGAGCGGAGCCGCGGGCACGAGCTGACGCACGGGCGGGGCCGTCTCGGTCAGGTGCTTCGCCATGATGACGGCGGGCGTCGGACCTGAGAACGGCGGACGGCCGCAGACGGCGTGGTAGTACGTCACGCCGAGCGAGTAGAGGTCGGAGCGGATGTCGATGTCGGCCTCGCCGCGAGCCTGCTCGGGCGAGATGTAGAACGGCGTCCCCATCGCCCGGCCCTCACCCGTGTCGGCGCCGCCCTCGGCGACCTCCTTCGCGAGCCCGAGGTCGCACAGCTTCGCCACGTTCGCCTTGGTCGTGACGATGATGTTCGCGGGCTTCACGTCGCGGTGGACGAGCCCCGCGTTGTGCGCGTGGTCGAGCGCGCGGGCGATCTGCAGGATGATCCGCGTGGCGCTCATCGCGTCGAGGCGGCCGTCCTTCTCGAGGAGTTGCAGGAGCGTCGGGCCCTCGACGTACTCCATCACGAAGTAGCGGCAGCCCTTCGACTCGCCGACGTCGATGCCCGACACGACGTTCGGGTGGTTCAGCTTCGCGACGGCGCGGGCCTCGCGCTGGAAGCGCTTCAGGTAGCGCTCGTTCTTCGCGAGATGCGGGGTCAGCACCTTGACCGCGACCGTGCGGTCGAGCGACACCTGCTTCGCCCGGTAGACGGCGCCCATCGTGCCCTCGCCGAGCCACTCCTCGAGCACGTAGCCGGGGATGAGGTCGGGCGGGAGCGCCGTGCGGCGTCCGCGGAGCTTGCCGCCGGTCTCGGCGGCGGCGGGACGGCGCGGCTCGCCCGCGGACCTGCCGCCGGGCATGGGGATCGGCGCCATCTCCGGCTCGTCGCCGGCGCGCGAGGCGGACCGGGGCGCCGTCTGGGGCGCGGGCTTCGCGGCGGGCGGCCGCTTCGGAGGGATGGAGATCGGAGCCATCTCCGGCTCGGAGTCACTCACTTCTTCGACCTCGTGTTCTTCCGCGGACTGCCGCGGCGTTTCGCGCGCGGCCGGATCGTATTGCGATGCCCGATGCCGTCCAAGATCGAGACGGCTCGCGCGTGCATCCTACGGGCGTCGGCGAGGGCGTGGTCGTCGTAGCCCAGAAGGTGCAGCACGCCGTGGACGACGTAGAGCATCAGCTCCGCAGCGGGCTCCACGCGGTGCGCCGCGGCCTCGCGCCGGGCCGTGTCGAGGGAGACGATCACCTCGGCGTCGAAGCCGTCGGTGCCGCCCGCCCCGAGCGCGAACGCGAGGACGTCGGTCGGTTCGTCCTCCCCGTGGAAGTCGCGGTTGACGCGGCGCATCGTCGCGTCGGAGACGACGGCGAGCGAGAGGCGCCCCTCGAAGCCGCACGCGGCGACGGCCTTCGCGGCGTCGCGGCGGAACTTCGCCCGGGAGAGGGGCAGCGCCGACGACTTCATCTCGTACGAGATCGCGATCCGTTGCTTCATCGGCGACGGCTTCGCCGCCCGGGCGGGTTGCAACCCGCCCCAGCAGGTTCGCGGTCCGGCGGACCGCTCACCGCGCGCGTTCGTCGGGCGCGTACGCCTCGACGATCTTCTGCACGAGCGGGTGACGAACGATGTCGGCGCGGTCGAGCTCGCAGAACTCGATGCCGTCGATGCCGGCGAGCCGCGTGCGCACGTCCACGAGGCCGCTCTTCACGCCCTTCGGCAGATCCGTCTGCGTCACGTCGCCGGTGACGACGACGCGCGAGCTGCGGCCCATGCGCGTGAGGAACATCTGCATCTGGCCGGGCGTCGTGTTCTGCGCTTCGTCGAGGATGATGAACGCGTTGTCGAGCGTGCGGCCGCGCATGTAGGCGAGCGGCACGACCTCGATGACGTCGCGCTCCATGTAGCGGCGCACCTCGCCGAACTCGATGAAGTCGCCGATCGCGTCGTAGAGCGGGCGGACGTACGGGCTGACCTTCGCGTTCAGATCGCCCGGGAGGAAGCCGAGATGCTCGCCCGCCTCGACCGCGGGGCGGACGAGGACGAGCTTGCGGAAGAGCCCCTTCTTCATCATGCGGATCGCCATCGCGACCGCGAGGTACGTCTTGCCCGTGCCCGCCGGCCCGATCGCGAAGACGATCTCGCTCCGCGAGACCGCCTCGACGTAGCGAGCCTGCCCGGCGGTCCGCGGCGTGACGACGCTGTCGTCGAGCGCCTTCAGGATGCGGTCGTGGCCGTCGTCCGCGCTGCCGCGGCCCTTGCGCGGGGGTCCCGAGGCAACGAGCGCCGCCTCGACCTCGTCGTCGGTGAGGTCGCCCTTCTCGCGGACCTTCGCGAGGAGTTCGCGGACGACGCGGACGCCGTCCCTCAGGCGGTCGCCCTCGCCGTCGA